>NZ_QFRV01000001.1:0-171642 GCF_004136805.1 Enterobacter cloacae complex sp. GF14B | reverse complement strand
GCCGGAATGCCCGCTTCGAGGGCCAGCTCGCCCAGACGGTCGGCGGTCAGCGGGGAGAGTTCAGACATCTTCAGCACCGCGGTGTTACCCAGCGCGAGACAGGGCGCGACCTTCCAGGTGGCGGTCATAAACGGCACGTTCCACGGCGACACCAGCGCGCAGACACCCACCGGCTGCACCAGGGTGTAGTTGAGCATCTTGTCGTCGACCGGGTAGGTTTTGCCGTTCATCTGCTGGCACACCTCGGCGAAGAACTCGAAGTTGTGCGAGGCGCGCGGAATGAGCACGTTTTTGGTCTGGTGGATCGGCAGGCCGGTGTCGGCGGTCTCCATCGCGGCAATGTCCGGCACGTTCTGGTCAATCAGATCCCCCAGGCGACGCATCAGGCGCGCACGCTCCTTCATCGGCAGGTTGGCCCATTTCGGGAACGCCTCTTTGGCGGCGGCAACGGCCTGATGGATTTCGGCTTCGCCCCCGGAGGCTACTTCAGCCAGCACCTCGCCGGAGGCCGGGTTAGTGGTTTGGAAGTACTCACTTCCGGCGACGTTTTTCCCGTTGATCCAGTGGTTAATCTTTTTCATTTTGCAGTCTCCTCACTGACAATTCGGTTTACCAGACGGCCTACGCCCTCCACTTCCACCACCACTTCATCGCCCGGTACCACGTCGGACAGCCCCTTCGGCGTGCCGGTGGCAATCATGTCGCCCGGTTGCAGGGTCATGAAATCGCTCAGATACGCAATCAGGAATGGGATGCTGAAAATGAGATCGGCGGTGGTGCCTTCCTGACGCAGTTCACCGTTAACGTAGGTGCGAAGACGAAGGTTGTGCGGGTCAGGGATGGCTTCTTTTGGTACCACGTTCGGGTTAATGGGGGTCAGCCCGTCGCGGCTTTTCACCCGCAGGTTTGGGCGATAGTAGTTTTCGAGATAATCGCGGATGGCGTAGTCGTTGCACACCGTGTAGCCCGCAACATAGTCCATCGCCTCGGCTTCGCTGACCTTACGCGCGGTTTTACCGATGACCACCACCAGCTCGGCTTCGTAATGCATGTATTCAATGTTGTTTGGGCGCACCGAGGTCTGGTTGTCGCCATTAAAGGTGTTCGGCGCTTTGATAAACACCAGCGGCTCGGTAGGCGGTTTGAAGTCCAGCTCGCTGGCGTGATCGGCGTAGTTCAGGCCGAGTGCGAACAGCGTGGCGTGCGGCGGCGTGCGCGAAGCAATGGTAACGTCGCGTTCCACTACCACCGGGTTTTCCAGCGGCGGAAATCCCTCTGCCAGAATGCGTACCCGATCGCCCGGGCGAATTTCGACACGGCTTTGTGGGGTACCGAGCAATATCGCATCGCCGGGGTTCAGGGTGGCAAATTCGCTCAGCGCGCTCAGCAGTTCGGCGGCGTTGCGGTGCAGATCGGCCGTGTTCCAGTGGTCCGCTTCGCGACCGTTGATCTCGGTGATGATGGTCAGGTTGTCCACGTTATCAACGGCGACAGGTTCGCCGAGCGGGCAAAATCCATCCCGACATTTGGCCTTGATCGCCGGACGGTAGAAGCTCTCTTCCGGCAGGCTGATTTCGTTGGCCAGCGCGTAGCCAGCGATGTACGCCGCCGCCTCTTCAACGCGGACTTTGCTGGCGGTTTTGCCCACCACCAGCGCCACCGTTGCGCCGCTTAACACGGTTTCTCCCTGTGGGAAGGGAATCGGCTCGCCTGCGCGAATAACGGTGTTATGTGGCTTGATAAACCACACCGCCGTTTTTGGCGGCGCGTTATAGGGGGCTTTTTCAAACGCCTCAGCCCAGGCTGCACGCTGGCTTTGGTGGTTTAGCGCTACGGCAAAAACAGTACCTTTCATTCCCATACTCCTCAAACCGGCTGTCCGGTTTTGATTTCATTAATATGTTAATGATCTGGTTTTATGCTTTTGCTGTTCGTTTCGCAATCAGAAGTGAATAATTTGTGATATGAATAACAATAAATTTACATAAATGAGTTAATTATCTTTTAATTCAATGGATTAAAAAAATTGCGTTGTTTCTGTTAGACTTTTTGGGTTACAACGTGTTGTCTATAAAAGCATCTATTTTAAATTGTTTACTTGTTAATGATGTAAGGGGAAGGTGATGCATGACTCATTAACCATCGCGCTGTTGCAGGCGCGTGAAGCGGCGATGGGCTACTTCCGCCCGATAGTGAAGCGGCATAATCTGACCGAGCAGCAGTGGCGTATCGTCCGCGTGCTGGCCGAGCATCCCTCCATGGATTTTCACGATCTGGCGTTCCGCACCTGCATTTTGCGCCCAAGCCTGACCGGCATTCTGACGCGGATGGAGCGCGACGGTCTGGTGCTGCGCTTAAAGCCGGTGAATGACCAGCGCAAGCTGTACGTATCGCTGACGAAAGAAGGCAACGCGCTGTACCAGCGTGCTCAGGCTCAGGTGGAAGAGGCGTACCAGCAGATTGAGGCGGAATATACCCCGGAGAAGATGACGCAGCTCACGGCGCTGCTGGAAGAATTTATTGAACTTGGAAACCGACATATTGCCGCGCGGGACGAAGAGTAAAAACCCTAAATTCCAGGATGATTTTCGTAAAGTTTTCCCTTTCCAGGCCGAAAATTCTGTATCTGTCTGAGGAAAGAGAAAACATGTTAAATCGTATCAAGATTGTCACCAGCTTACTGCTGGTTTTAGCGATATTTGGCCTTTTACAACTCACATCCGGTGGTCTTTTCTTCAATGCCCTGAAGCATGACAAAGAGAATTTCACCATCCTGCAAACCATTCGCCAGCAACAATCCACCCTGAACGGTAGCTGGGTGGCGCTGCTGCAAACCCGTAACACTCTGAACCGCGCGGGTATCCGCTATATGATGGATCAGAACAATATCGGCAGCGGCTCAACCGTCGCCGAGCTGATGCAGATTGCCTCTGCGTCTCTGAAACAGGCGGAAAAAAACTGGGCGGATTACGAAGCGCTGCCGCGCGACCCGCGTCAGAGCGACGCTGCGGCACTGGAAATCAAACGTAATTACGATATCTACCACGGCGCGCTGGCCGAGCTGATCCAGCTGCTGGGGGCGGGCAAGATCAATGAGTTCTTCGACCAGCCGACCCAGAGCTATCAGGATGGCTTTGAGAAGCAGTACGTCACCTACCTGCAACAGAACGACGCGCTGTATCAGACCGCGGTTGAAGACAGCAACAGTTCTTACCGCCAGGCTATCTGGGTGCTGATTAGCGTGCTGGCTGCGGTGCTGGTGGTGATTGTTGCCGTCTGGCTGGGTATTCGTCAGGCGCTGATTTCGCCGCTGAACCGTCTGATTGACAGCATTCGTCATATCGCCAGCGGCGACCTGGTGAAGCGCATCGACGTGGAAGGCTCCAACGAGATGGGGGAACTGGCTGACTCCCTGCGCCACATGCAGGGCGAGCTGGTGCGTACCGTGGGTGACGTGCGTAACGGCGCAAACGCCATTTACAGCGGTGCGAGCGAAATCTCGATGGGCAATAACGATCTCTCATCCCGTACCGAACAGCAGGCTGCCTCTCTGGAAGAGACGGCCGCCAGCATGGAACAGCTGACTGCCACCGTGAAGCAGAACGCCGAGAACGCCCGTCAGGCGAGCAACCTGGCCCTGAGCGCGTCTGAAACCGCGCAGAAAGGCGGCAAGGTGGTGGATAACGTGGTGCAGACCATGCGCGATATCGCCGGCAGTTCGCAGAAAATCGCCGATATCATCAGCGTGATCGACGGGATTGCCTTCCAGACCAATATTCTGGCGCTGAACGCGGCGGTAGAAGCGGCGCGTGCGGGCGAGCAGGGCCGCGGCTTTGCGGTGGTTGCAGGTGAAGTCCGAAACCTGGCGCAGCGCAGCGCCCAGGCGGCCCGTGAGATCAAGAGTCTGATTGAAGACTCCGTGGGGCGCGTGGAAATTGGTTCAACGCTGGTGGAAAGCGCGGGTGAAACCATGGGTGAGATCGTGAATGCGGTAACGCGCGTGACGGACATCATGGGCGAAATCGCGTCTGCGTCTGACGAGCAGAGCCGCGGTATCGACCAGGTTGGGCTGGCGGTGGCTGAGATGGATCGCGTGACCCAGCAGAACGCCTCGCTGGTGGAAGAGTCTGCGGCGGCGGCCGCGGCACTGGAAGAGCAGGCGAGCCGTCTGACGCAGGCTGTTGCGGTGTTCCGTATTCAGCAGGAACAGATGAAGGCGCGCGAGTTCGCCTCCGCGAAAAGCGTTGCCGCTCCGGTAGTGGCGCGTAAACCGGCGACCGCAGATGCGGGCGATAACTGGGAAACGTTCTGACGCTGTGCGTTTTGCCGGGTGGCGGCTGCGCCTTACCCGGCCTGCGGAAATGGGTTTTGTAGGCCCGGTAAGCGCAACGCCACCGGGCGATCTTACAGAGGCAGGCGCATGGCGCAGCGGGAACCATACGCTAAACCGTGCGCCGTCTCTTCCTCGCGTTTCTGGCGCAGTTCCGGCGTCAGCGTCGTCAGCATTTCAAACCCTAATCGCCTGTAGAAGGGCGCATTCCACGGGACATCACGAAACGTCGTTAACGTCAGCGAGTTCAGCCCCAGACTGCGGGCATGCGCGACGGCACGGGCGATTAACTGGCGTCCGAGACCTCGTCCCTGCCAGTCCAGGTGAACCGACAGTTCCACAATAAACAGCGACGATGGATGAGCTTCGGCGAGAATAAAGCCCACAGGCCTGTCGTCAGCCAGCGCCAGCCAGCTTAATCCGCGTCCGGCGTAACCGAGGTGATCTTCAACACAAATAACCTCATTGTCTGCCAGCCAGGCCAGCTCAGGAACGTCGCGAAACCGCTGCCCCGCCGCACGTTCGATGGCGGGCAGGGCAGCGACGTCGTCGATGCGCGTCGGGCGAAGGGTGAACGCCGTCATCAGCCAGCGCTGCTCACAATTTTAATCTCCACCATGCCGATCCCCAGCTTGCGCGGAGCGTGACCGAGAATATTCCCTTCGTTAGTGGACTGCGGATCGGGCGGCACAATGACCAGCGTATTGCTGCGCGTTGGGTTATCGAAGTGCAGCGTGCTGGTGGTGACATCATTGCTCAGCGTCAGCGTCTGTTCTTTATCGCCGACGCGCACCGGTATAGGACGGTTTGCGTTGGGACCAAATGCCCTGGCGGTGATCACCAGATCGAATTTCTCCGGCAGCGGATGGGTATATTCAATTTTCACCTCATCGCCTAACTGGGCGTTAGACCAGCGCCCCCATGATTCCGGCCGCGAAATACCGCTGAACTGCTTCACCTCTTCCGGCGCGCCGGCAACATTAAAGATGAAGCTGTCTGCTTTATAACGAATGTCGTTGTCGACGATTTTCAGCAGGTCTACGTTGCGCTGATAGCGTGCGGTATCAATAACCGTATCTTTAAACGCGGTTTTTCCCTGCCACTGCGGTTTGTCAACGTGTTGCACGGTCTGCTCGCCGCCGAGTTGCCCCTGAGAGACGCACCAGTCGGTGGACAGCGACAGCTGTTGCGACCAGAGCTGGCCCATTTTGTAGCATTTGTCGACCCAGACGAAATTATCGCGCGGGGCGAATTCCGCCAGCTGGAAGCGCAGTGGCGCGGAGTATTCGCTTTCCGGCAGCGGCTCGACGCGGTTATCCGACACGCGCAGCAGCAGTGGCAGGCGGAAATGGCTGCCGGAGAACGCGATCATTTTTTTATCTTGATCGATGGTGAAGTCTTTTATCTCTTTCGGGAAGTTCCACAGACGAATGATATCCGGCTTCCAGGCGAGGATTTTTTCCTTCATGTTGAGGAAGATTTCCGACAGGGACTGGCCCGACAGCGTACTGCGACCCAGTCCAATGAAGTTATCGCCACCCAGAATATCCAGCACGGTAGCGCCGTTATCCATCGAGTTACGTTTAGCGGCAATGATCTCCTGCTGCGGTTTATCGCCGCGCAGCACAAAGAACAGGTTGCTGCGATCCAGCTTATTCAGCTCATCCCAGGCGCTGTTTTTCATCGCCAGATGGTCAGATGAGACGACGATGACCGTATTTTTGAAATACGGCGACGCTTTGATTTTCTCGATTAACGCCGCGATATGCTCCTGGCTACAGGTCACGGCGCTGAACGACTTGTTGTTTTTACCGTCAATGTCGTAGCCCTGACGTTTACAGGTGCGTGAGACAAAACCATCCGGATGATGCGTGTCGACGGTCAACGCAAACAGCGAGAAGCGTTTACCGGCGCGGGAAAGCTCCTCGAATTTCTTCCAGGTTTCATCCAGAACGGTATCGTCGTAAAAGCCCCAGTCGTTGCGGTAGGCCGGATCGGCCACCGTGGTTTTCAGCTCTTCGGAACCATACAAGTGATCGAAACCGTGGGATTTCAGGAACACATCTTTCCCGGCAAAGCGCAGGTTAGCGCCCTGCATAAAGTAGTTTTCATAGCCCGAGTTTTTCAGGATATCGCCGAGGCAAATGTTCTGCGGGAAGAAGCTCGACATCGAGGCGGAGGCGTTGCCTTCAAACGGAGCGAACAGCGGAATGCCGCACTGGGAGGCCACCATCCCGGCGATGGTGTAATCCGTGCCAGGGAGCTGCATGGTGTGGCTGAAGTCGAGGCCCTGGTTTTTCAGCGCGCCAAGCTCTGGCGTCAGGTTCGGGAAAGCATCGTTATCAAAATAGGTGCGCTCCAGACTTTCGCCGTAGATATAGACCAGGTTGAGTCTTGGATTGTCGATCTTCTTCGAGGGTTCTTTGTAATAGGCCGCAAAGTCCGGGTCGCCATCGCGCGACTGGGATTTTACCAGCTCGGTAATTTGATGGAATGCGGGGCTGGCATCCACGGAGGCCAGCGCCAGGCACAGCGCCAGCAGGCTGTAGCCATGATGATGCGGACGGTGACGGCGACGGCGCAGAACCCAGGCCAGCGCGGCGAAGATGCCCACCAGGGCGACCACCAGCCCCAGACCCGGAAGGATATACTTACCTACACCAGCGCCGGTCAGGCTGTTGGTCAACGTGTAGAGCACCGCGTCGTTAATACCGTCGCCGGTAAAATAATCGCTGGCATATAACGTAATGTTTAAAACAATAAAAATGCCGAGCACCACCAGGGTGGCCACAAACCACCAGGTGTGACGACCAGCTTTCCAGGCATAAACGCCGATGGAAGCCAGGAAAAGGACAAGGGACATTAACTCTGACAACAGCAGATCCTCATCATGCCGGACGCTTAGCCGGCTAATTGCTTATTTTTTGGGTAATACAATGTAATTGCGATGTCGCTTAGCTGCAATTTTAGTGTCACGAAAGTGTGCTGTTGTTAGGATTTGGTTTATAAAATCGGATTTTTGAATACAGTCGCATCGTGGTATACGGAGGCTGAGGTGGTGGCAGGGGATAAAAAAACGCACTTCACGCCGCGGTGTAAGACTAACGTAATAAACCCGGCGTGTTGTGGCAGAAAATGGGAGACGATCAGGAGAGGAAATTAACGCCTTGTTTCAGCACCAGATCGCAGGCTTTCGTTTTCACCTGTTTCGCCAGAGATGAATTTCCAAGGGTGCTGAGGTTCAGCTGCTGGCCATTTTGCGCGTTCAGCAGGCCCTGAATACCGTCCATATAGTTGGTGTCCGCTTTCTGCTCCTGGGTGTCCAGACCCAGTTTACCCAGCACCTGGTTTTTGATGTTTTCGGTATCGGTGACGGAAGCCAGTTTCTGCTTCGCGCAGTATTCCAGAATGCCCGCCGCATTGTTCATCGTGCCGGCGCTCAGGCTTTGGGAGCTGTTACTCAGCAGGCCGGTGAGGGACGAGGCTGACAGCCCGCCCTGGGACGTGCCGCTCTCTTTGGTTAACTCACTTGCTGCGCTGGAGAGCGACTCCTGCCATGATGCGGCCTGCGCTGCGCCAGTCACCAGCAGGGCGCCAGTAAGGATGCTGATAAGAAACTGTTTTTTCATAATGATTTACTCAACAAGGTCCGTTTTGGGCCAGAAGTGGGTTCAGTATATACCTCTGCTCTTCCGGCGCTCCCTGGAAATATCTTAATACTCTTTGCCGGTGACGCGGCTGCGGTAGCTGTCCCAGTCGAAGATGACGTACAGGCTGTTACCCAGCTTCATGCGATCCATCACCCGCTCGCCAAGAAGTCGGGTCATCTCGTCGATATTGTGGTTCGTCAGCATACCGGTTGGGCGTTTTGACGACGAACGGCGATCGACAATCTGGTTGATGATCACTTTTTCGTAGCGGGACTCCGTCTGGACGCCGATCTCGTCGATGACCAGCAAATCCACGTTACTTAAATCATTCAGCAGCTGTTCTTCGCTGGTTTCGCGGTTGCTGAAGGTGTCCTTCATGGCGGACATAATATCGGCCACGGTGATAATCAGCACTGACTTCCCGCGCAGCAGCAGCTCGTTGCAGATAGCGGCCGCAAGGTGATTTTTCCCCGTGCCGGGTTTTCCGCTAAAGATGAAGCTGGCAATGTTGCCGTCAAATTCATCCACATACTGGCGCGCCTGGTTGAGGGCGTTCATCTGCCCCTGCGACTCGACCTTATAATTCTCGAAGGAGCAGTTCTGGTGCAGAGGGCGAATGCCAGAACGGTTAAAGGTGCGCTGCATTTTCATCGCGCGGTTTTCGCGGGCGAGGGCAGCCGCGCGAATTTTACCCTGCTCTTTTTGCCACGCCAGCAGCTCTTCACCGGTGGTGAAGGCGGGCTTCACGTTGGCGGGCATCATCTTCTGCAAACGTTTCATCAGGTCGCCGACGTTTTTCATTTCGCACCTCGGAATCCATCAGGGATTTTTTTGTCCGGTTCTGAAAAGGCATTGATATCACGTTTTGGCTGGCCATTGTTGCTGGCGCGGTTGATTTGCAGACTGCGCGCGAACTTTTGCTGCCACTGAACATGGTGGAAGACTTTTCCTTCAGCCTGCCAGTAAGCGGTAAAGGCCGCCAGCTCTTCTGGCGTCGCGGGCTGCGCGAGGGCTATTCCCCATAAGGCCGCCTGCCGCTGAAAATCGGCGTCCGGCTGCCAACCGGCGTACATGGGAAATTTCCCCATTGGAACGGCCACCGGAGCGCTGGCGGGTTCGTCAAAAAACTGATTATCCAGCATGACATCGCTCGCCGGGCGCGACAGCTTCGCTTCAATTTCCAGAAGCTGCGCCAGACGTTCCGGCGTGACCGCATAAAACGCCGGGGCGTTGTCGGCAAATACCGCGAGCGTGCCGCCTTCGGCGTGCGTCAACACACCGCGAGGATCGCGCATAAAGGCATCAATGCCAGCAATGCTGGTGGTCAGGATTCTGGAGGACATAACACTTTCTCAACTGATTACTACGGGCGTGATTGAGGGTTATGGTAGCACAGAGAGAGGAGAGGAAAGGAGAGGATTTCCCCGGCGGCGTTACGCTTACCGGGGCTAAAATCACAGGAGCTGATTACGCGATGATGTTCAGCGTCACGTCGATATTGCCGCGCGTCGCGTTAGAGTACGGACAGACGATATGCGCCGCATCCACCAGTTTTTTGGCTTCCGCTGCGTCCATCCCTTCAACGTGGATGTTCAGCTTCGCTTCGATACCAAAACCGGTTGGCAGCGGGCCAATCCCCACTTCGCCTTCAATAAAGGCATCTTTTGGCAGAGCGAATTTGTCGCGTGCCGCAACGAACTTCATTGCGCCCAGGAAGCAGGCGGAGTAGCCCGCAGCGAACAGCTGTTCAGGGTTGGTTACTTCACCCCCCATGCCACCCATCTCTTTGGGGACACCCAGTTTGACATCCAGAACGCCATCGGAAGACGTTGCGCGGCCATCACGGCCTCCGGTTGCTTTGGCTTTGGCAGTGTAAACAACTTTTTCTAAAGACATGGCAGGTTCCTCATCTTACGTTTATATGCACTATTAAATAGCGCGCGATGTATTAAGTTAAAATCAGGCGCGTAAAGTATAGCCTTACGCGCGATGAAGCTGTTGGCGCAAAAGTTCGAGCTGGTGCTTGAGCGCCAGCATGGTGTCGGTATCACACTGCGCTGCACAGCCCACGGCGTGGGGTATCGTCACGGCCTGCTGTTGCAGCGCCCGACCCGCGTCGCTCAGGGTGACGGCGACCTGACGCTCATCCTGACGGGAACGCTGGCGGAAGATTAATCCTGCACTTTCCAGGCGTTTCAGCAGGGGCGTCAGCGTGGCGGAATCCAGGAACAGCCGCTCGCCAATGTCTGATACCGTAATATCATCCTGCTCCCACAGCACCAGCATCACCAGGTATTGCGGGTAGGTCAGGTTAAGCGGCGCCAGCAGTTGCCGGTAGAGCTTGTTAAGCGCCAGATTTGCCGAATAGAGGGCAAAACAGAGCTGGTTATCCAGCAGAAGCGCGTTAGTGGTGTCGTTCATTTTTGCGTCCATGAAATGAATATAGATAGTGCACGATACAATTGCAAGCTATTTTATTATACGCGTGGACGTTTGCGGTAAAGCCATAAGCCGGGGATCGACAGGCCGATGGAGAGCGCGCCCACAATCGACGAGGCTTTAAGGAAGTTGCTCAGAAGCAGGATCATCTGCGGTTCGCTGTAGCCAAAGTGGCTGATTTTGACAGCGGAAATCATCGCCGTATAGGCTGAAATACCCGGGAACATAGGAATGACTGCCGCCACGGTGAACACCTTCGGATGCGCCAGATACCAGCGGGACCACTGAATACCGATGCTGCCGACCAGCATGGAGGCGATAAACGTCGACCATTCGATATTAAAGCCCGCGGTCATCATGATCATACGTGACCCGTGGCCAATGGCACCCAGCAGCGCACACCAGGGTAATGCACGTTGCGGGACGTTAAACACCATCGCAAAGCCAACGGCGGGAAGGGCTGCCAGGAGCATGTCCTGCGCCAGTGCGAGCAGAAAATCGATCACGCCCATCCGCGTAACCCCCAGAGTGTCATGGCCATTACCACCCCGATACAGGTCGCCAGCGTCAGCAGGCTGGCTATCGCCCAGCGCGCCAGACCGGTGTTGATGTGGCCTTTGAACATATCAGCGACGGCATTGATTAAGGGAAAACCCGGCACCAGCAGCAATACGCTGGCGGCCATCGCAACAGTAGGCGTGCTGGCGAAGTAAGGCTGGCGCAAAAGCAGGCCGGATACGGTTGTCGCCACAAATGCCGTGATGCAGAAGTTAATTTGCGGATGCAGTTGCCTGTGCGTCAACAACTGGCGGACATACATCGCGATGCTGCTGGCAAAGAAGGTCACGACAGCGCCGTCCCAGCCGCCCGCGTTGAGCTTGCAGAAGCAGGCGCAGGAGAGTCCCACCATCAGCACAACCAGCCAGCGTGGATACCGGAGAGGTTTGATCTGGTTGAAGCGTTTCTCTATTTCCCGCAGATCGAGCAGCCTGTGTTCAGCAAGGATCACAATGTGCTGCACTTCCGTCACGACGTGCATGTTAATGCCGCGGTCATGATTTTTACGAGTGGAGGTGAGGCACTGTCCGTCTTTAATGGTGGTCAGTACAATGGCATTTGACGAGATGGAGCTCTCAACGCTGTCCATCCCCAGCGCCAGACCAAGGCGTGTGGAAAGTTCTTCGACGAGGGCGCTTTCTGCCCCGTGTTGTAAAAGAAAAAGTCCGCACTGAATACATAGCCGCGTGGTAGCACGTTGCGTAGACCGATCTGCCTGCATGAAACGCCCTGAAGAGAAGAGAGATTGCTTACTTTTAACACAAAGGGCAGGGCCCTTTGCGCTGGGCCAGATCAACATTTGTGCGATCAGTTGCGTGTCCAGCATGGCGAAGAGGCCATATCTTTATTTATTTAATGAATATGTGACGAGAATTTATAAAAAAAATATATTAAGTATTTCTAATTTCATATTTTCGATCTTTTCACACAACCAGAATTAAATTCTTGTAGTCTTTATGCGATATTAAGACTGTATTGGGCGTTTCATAACCCATGTGACATTTCTTCTGGTTTACGAATATTAAGCCGTTTTGTACTAAGGAATACAAACGTGTTTAACCTCGTAGGGTTAGTTCGTTCTTAAATAATGAATTCATGACATGGAGGGTCTATGTTGCCATTGAATGGTAAACACGGAGTTGTGATTAGCAGAGTGCCGGTTATGCAAAATGGGTTAGGTGGCGTCATGTCGCGTCATTTTCCCGATTTTGAGATAACGTACTGCCGTTCGATGCAGGAGTTGACGCTACTTCAGTTGCGTCGCGCCGGGGTCGTTATTGCCGATATTTCGGGTGAGTATCGTAATCCTCGCGGCACGCTTGAGCAGTATTATGGATTAATGAATCAGTATCGGGATATTCACTGGATATTCCTTGTCTCGCGTCCTCTTTATCCGCTTGCAGTAGAGCTTCTTATGCGTCCGGAAAGCACGCTGCTTTCAGATATGGAGCCTATTGAAGGCGTCATTAACGCTATTCGCGCGGGCAGTGAACGTGCCGAGCGAATAAGCCAGACGTTATTAATACCGGAAACGCCCGATATTGAAGAGGAGAGTGAGCAAATGATTGCACTCACTCACTCTGAACGCAAGGTGTTGCGTTTACTCGGTAAAGGTTGGGGAATCAACCAAATTGCCACACTACTGAATAAAAGTAATAAAACGATCAGCGCACAGAAAAACAGTGCAATGCGTCGCTTATCACTTCGCAGTAATGCCGATATGTACGCGTGGATAAGCAGTACCCAGGGAATGCGAGAACTCAGTTTAATGTCGGCTTATGGAGAGTTTGAGGAATGGAAAAGACCACTGCAACAAGACATATCGCCGTCATCGAAAGCTGCTCAATGAGCGCTGTGGGGCTGAAGCATCTCTTTGCGATGCCCAGCCTGAGCCATTACCAGGTGCACCTGTTTAGCAGATTCGCCAGCTTTAAAGCGGCGCTCTCGGATATCTCATTCTATGCGGTTATCTATTCACTGTCTGATGAGCGTGAGGAGCGGAGAAACTGTCTTGCCTGTTTACGGGATCTCACCTTCACCCACAGCGACGTCCAGCGTATTGTGCTGGCCTCTGACGAAATGGAGGCGAGGCTGGTCAGCCATCTTTCGCCTTCTCGCTTGCATGGAATCATCAGTAAATCGGTTCCGCTAAAGCAGCTAATGGAGGGCCTGAAGACATTACTCAGCGAAACGCATCAGGTGAACGACAACATGTACAATCACTGGTGTGTTAGCAATCGTATGTTAAGCCCAACCGAGAGGGCGATTCTGCGTTATATGTCATCGGGTTTTTCGATCCCTGAAATTGCAGCACAGCTTGAACGCAATATTAAAACTATCCGGGCGCATAAGTTTAACGCCATGGTAAAGCTGGGCGTCAATTCTGACGTGGGATTACTGGATGCGGCGGATATCCTGGCGCATCTCCCTGCCCGGGAAGTTCGTCGTTCCGCTCTCACCGTTCCTTCATTCTCTTAGCGTTAAATGATGCGCCAGAGTGCTTCTGGCGCATCGTTCAAATGCACACATCCACCCATTTTGCTGCGGTCAGTTCCGCCATTCTGTCGGGCGATATACGCACCGCACTGTGGATGGCGCCCGCTGCGGGTAACACTTCCGCGTATTGTTTTAATGTGATGTCACAGTAAACAGAAAGCGGGTTTTCCAGTCCGAAAGGGCAGACGCCGCCAACAGGATGACCTGTCAGGGTGACTACCTCATCGCTGCTGAGCATGCGGGCTTTTGCGCCGAATGTCTCTTTAAGCTTTTTGTTATCCAGACGCGCATCGCCTTTTGCAACCACCAGAATCACGTCATTTTTAATTTTTAGTGACAGCGTTTTGGCAATTTGGCCGGGTTCAACGTTGTGCGCGGCAGCAGCAAGGGCAACAGTCGCTGTGCTTTGGTTAAGCTCAATGATCTCTATATCCGGAGCGTGTTCGGCAAAAAACTGTTGTACAGACTGCAAACTCATTGATTCCTCCTGACAAATATCCTGCGTAATCTGTCATAAGAATTTAGTCGCTGTAAATATCCCTTAAGTAACAAATATCCGTCAGGGGCGATTTCTGGATCGCCTTCACATTCACAGAAACCGGTTACAGTAACCGGTTGCAGAGCGTGATGCAGAGATTAATACTGAGTGTGTAACTTCCCCTGTATCTAATAATAAGAGCTAATTATGAAACCATTCCGTTTGAGCAGTACCGCAGGTACACGATCCGGCAAGGTTGTGACGCTGATGTATGGAACAACGTGTGACGTGAGAACGTCCGAAACGAACGTATGACAGGAGATCTGCTATGTCTGCCAACCATGCTGCATTTAATCTGATTTTCCGCTTCGTTGAAAATTATGTTAGCCCTATTGCCGGGCGCATCTCTTCCCAGCGTCACGTTATGGCTATTCGTGACGGGTTTATCTCAGCGATGCCGTTTATGATTGTGGGCTCGTTTCTGTTAGTGTTCGCTTACCCACCTTTTTCGCCTGATACCACCTGGGGTTTTGCTCGCGCCTGGCTGGATATGGCGAAGCAGTTTGAAGGCCAAATTCTGACGCCGTTTGATATGACAATGGGGGTGATGTCCCTTTATATCTGTGCGGCTATTGCCTACAACCTGGGCAAACATTACGTTAAAACCCATCAGCTGGATCCGTTCATGTGCGCGATGCTGTCGCTGATGGCGTTCCTGCTGGTCGCCGCCCCTAAAACCAAAGGCGCTTTGCCGGTCGATAGCCTGGGAGGGACCGGTATTTTCACCGCGATTCTGGTGGCGATCTATTGCGTTGAGATGATGCGTTTCCTGAAAGCACACAATATCGGGATCCGCCTGCCAGACCAGGTTCCGCCGATGATCAAAAACTCGTTTGATCTGCTGATCCCGGTGCTGGTGGTGGTGCTGACGCTCTATCCGCTGAGTCTGCTGATCCAGTCGCAGTTCGGTATGCTGATCCCACAGGCCATCATGTCGATATTCAAACCGCTGGTCTCTGCGGCTGACTCGCTGCCTGCGATCCTGCTGGCGGTGCTGATTGGCCACCTGCTGTGGTTTGCCGGGATCCACGGCGCGGCGATTGTCTCCGGGATGCTGCAAATGTTCTGGCTGACGAACCTGGGGGCGAACCAGACCGCGCTGGCGGCAAGCCAGCCTTTGCCACACATCTTTATGGAAGCCTTCTGGACGTTCTTTATCGTTATCGGCGGATCGGGGGCGACGATGGGTCTGGTGTTCTGCTATCTGCGTAGCCGCTCCGCGCACCTGCGCTCTATTGGACGTCTGAGCGTGGTGCCAAGCATTTTCAATATCAATGAGCCGGTGATTTTCGGTACGCCGATTGTGATGAACCCGGTGTTCTTTATTCCTTTCCTGCTGGCGCCGATGGTTAATGCCGTGCTGGCATGGGCAGCGATGAAGTTTGATCTGATTGGCCGCGTGATTTCCGTCGTGCCGTGGACGGCACCGGCTCCGGTTGGTGCCGCCTGGGCGCTGGGCTGGGATTTCCGTGCAGCCATTCTGGTGCTGGTTTTGGCCTGCGTTTCCGCGATTATCTATTTCCCGTTCTTCAAGGTGTACGAGAAACAGTTGCTTCAGCAGGAAGCGGAAGAAGCACAGCGTAATGGAGAAGAGGAAAATCAGCAGGTCGCTTAGGTAAAAGCAAAACGGCAACGTAGGTTGCCGTTTTTAGTGTTTGTTCTCTCTCACTGCGGGTATCAGGCCGGGCCAGACTACTTAAGCGTGCAATCGCCGCACTGCTGGACGTCCGGCAGACGGTAGCGCTGACAGCAGGTACGACGTACCAGAAGTCCCTCACGCGGAACCACGGTGCGGTAAAGAGGGTTATCCCGTCCATCCGATAGCTGTCTGGCAAAGAAACAGCTCTGACGCAGTGCATCCACTTTCTCGTCGCCGAGCAGCGGCTTCATTTCCGTTAAATACCAGTGGATAAGATACCCGGTATTACTCCAGATCAGTTTGCCGTTAATCTCTCCCGTCGCTTCCAGCGCATCAATGACCGGAACCAGCGCTCTTGTAATCAGCCGTTCCATACGCGCCTGCGCTGACAGGTGTCTCGCGCTCGGATCTTCATGTACATCAATCCAGAAACAGGCAGCGCGCCCGGTTTCATGAAATTCAACATGGAAATGTTCCGACGAGAGATCGAGCATCGTTTCCTGGGTCAGCAGGGCTAGCATGACAGGCGGCACCATCAGCCCGATATACCACTGTGCCCAGAGGGATAACAGCGGTTTATTTTCCCGCGTCAGGGTAGGTTGGTTACGATAAATATGGTCGGAATAGGTTGCCAGCAGCGACCGCAGCTCGGCAGGACGTTGCCACTCAGTCAGCGTCAGCGCATGATGCGGCGGTGCTTCATCCAGTTTGATGAAATCCAGCAGATGGGCGCGCGTTACGGCAATTTTTTCCCGAATGGCATCCGCAAGCGTCGTTTCCCCGGCGGAGAGTGGAGCTCGCCAGAGCAGGGGCTCAACGATGTGTGCGGTACGAGTCGCCATAGTGTGGATTACAAATCTAAATGATAATGATTGCCAATCCTAACTATAGATAAAACCAAGCGCAAGCGTTTTATCCTGGCGCTGTGAAGGCGGTTTCAGGCAGTATGAAGCTCTTCGCTCAGCAGAATGCTGTTACGTCCCATATGCTTGGCTTCATAGAGGGCTTTATCCGCTTTCGCCAGCGCGCCCTCAACGTCTTCACCTTCGAACATGGCGATGCCGATGCTGATGGTCACGTTAGTGGCGACGCTTTCGTTAAACATATGGGGGATTTTAAGATCGTAAACCTTCTGACGTATGCGTTCAGCCGTCTGGCGCGCTTGCTCCAGCGGGATGTTACTCAACAGCACCATAAATTCTTCCCCGCCAAACCGGGCGACAACATCGCGTGAGCGCACGGCGTCGCGTATCGCAGCCGAGACCCTGATCAAGGCCTGATCGCCCATCATATGGCCGTAATGGTCGTTGTAGGCTTTGAAGTGGTCGATATCCATCAGCAGCACGAAGTGCTCGCCAGCGTCAGGCCTGGGAAGGTTCTCCAGCCGGCTTTGCAGCCCGCGACGGTTATACAGGCCGGTGAGCGGGTCCATCATGCTAAGATCGGTCAGGGTTTCGCGCTCCTCCAGCAGTTCGGAAAGCAGCTCCTGGGCGAAACGGTCATTGCGCCGCTGAAGAACATGGTGGATACCAATGGCGACCACCGGCAGCGCGAAAAAATAGGCCATTCTCAGCCAGTTTTCGGACGGGCTAAGCCACAGGCAGGATATAAAGGCGGGAAATGAATGTAACGTAAAGGCTTTAATATTACTCGCGAACGCCAGAGACCCTATAAAAAGCACTGTTAATAGCGCCATCATTAAATAGGTCGCGTGATCGTGCGTGATTAACAGAAATTTAGAGACGATCTGCCAGGCCCATAAAAGACCAAAAATAGCTGAAACAACAGGGATATTTATTTTTCGCGTGCTGTTTTTCCAGTGCCAGATAAGTAAGCCTGTGCTGATAGTCAGTACGGCAAAGAGCGGGACTGATAACACACGCACGGAATAGAGAGGATTTGTTACCGAGAACAATGCTGATGCGGCGTTCAGAAATAAAAACAAACGTAAAGATAGCTGATATTTCTTGTTGACTAAAGACAGCCAGGATTGTGATGTCATATGCGTGCGTTTTTATTAAAACTCAATTAAAACAATGAGCAAGGTGTCGTCGTGTAATATTGGTCGCTACAAAATTGAATTTTTATTATCAGAAAAACTTTATCGGAAGTTAACAGGTGGGCAATTTATCACCTTACACATTCTCTGTCATTATGGGAAAGCAATTGCTGGCGCAATTTCTTACGTCGCCTGCTGACAAGTGATAATTACTATCATATGATACTGGTTATCATTATCAGTGCGAGAGGTGAAACCATGTTGAGCAAAGCGCTGGGAAGTGGGTGGGGAATATTACTGCCTGGTTCCATTATCGGTGGGCTGATGTTTGCCGATCTCCCCATTAATGTCTGGAAAGCAATGATTGTTTCAGGCTTGCTGGTGACATCCGCGATGATCTGGCACAAACAGTTACGGCATTATGTCCTGCTGCCTTCATGCGTGGCGCTAATCAGTGGACTGCTGGTGATTCTGATGAGTTTGAAATAAAAGAGAAAAATAAGAGGGACTGCTGAGAGGATGTAAGATAATTGGTGCGAGGGGGGGGACTTGAACCCCCACGTCCGTAAGGACACTAACACCTGAAGCTAGCGCGTCTACCAATTCCGCCACCTTCGCACAGTCATCTTACTGGTTTGATATCGCCTCGTTGGTGCGAGGGGGGGGACTCGAACCCCCACATCCTAAGGACACTAACACCTGAAGCTAGCGCGTCTACCAATTCCGCCACCTTCGCCCAGTGCGAGCAATATCAACGTGATTTATGGTGCGAGGGGGGGGACTTGAACCCCCACGTCCGTAAGGACACTAACACCTGAAGCTAGCGCGTCTACCAATTCCGCCACCTTCGCATACCATCGACACTGTAAAAGTATCGTAACCACGGAGGCGCATTCTAGATGTTTTCAGCTTTACGTCAACAGAAAATTGCGCACGTTGTTTTGATTGCTGCAAAATTGGGCGATGGCAGCGTCAGCCATCGCCGGACCGGGGGGGTTACTTTTTCGCCTGGCGCGTCATCACGGTGCGATAGACCTTAAAGCGACCCGTCTGGGCGATCACTTCGTGGAAGCCAAAGGTTTCATCCAGTACTTTCGGGTATGCGAGGAAGGCGTTCGCCACAATACGCAGCTCACCGCCGCTGTTGAGGTGACGGGTTGCGCCACGGATCAGCGTTTGCGCCGCTTCAAGGCTGGTCTCCATTCCGTCGTGGAACGGCGGGTTAGAGATGATCATGTCAAAGCGACCGGTCACATCGGAGAAGACGTTGCTGGCAATCACGTCACCTTCAATGCCATTCGCAGCAAGCGTGGCGCGGCTGGCTTCTACCGCCGGAGCGCTCACGTCACACAGGGTTAAACGCACTTTTGGTGAGTGACTGGCGAGAACCGATGACAGCACGCCCGCGCCACAGCCGACGTCCAGCACTTTGCCCTTGGTATGAGGCGTCAGGGTGGACAGCAGCAGCTTACTGCCCGTATCGAGCGCATCACGGCTGAACACGCCCGGCAGGGTTTTAATGGTCAGGCCTTCAAGCTGGTACTCGTCCCAGAAGGCGTCGGCATCGAAGGTGGTCTGTTTTTCCAGACGACCATGGTACAGGCCGCAGCGACGGGCGCTGTCGATTTTCGTCAGCGGCGCCCAGGCTTCGAGCATCTGTTCTGCGCTACGCACCCCGCTGCGGTTTTCACCGACAACAAAAATATCGCAGCCGACCGGTAGCAGAGAAAGCAGGTTCATCAGCTGGAACTGGGCTTCCGGCTTGTTTTTTGGCCAGTAGTAAATGAGCGTATCGCAGTCAGCAATATCGCTCTGCTCCGCCGCCAGGCTAAAGCGCGCGCGCTCGCCCATCTGACGGCTCAGCACCTGCCAGTGGTGATAGTACTGGGTGTGGGCACGGCTTTCAGCACAGTCGAAACGTGCGGGCAGGTCATCCTGCATATCTCCGGCAAACAGAATACGGCTCTCTTCGAAATCATCACTGTGACGCAGCAAGACTTCACTTGCCGGGGTAAATGCAGACATGAATTGTTCCTCAATAAACTCAGGCGGGGATTATAGTAGGTAGATGGCGCAGTTTCGACACATTTGCTATATTTGCGCGCCTGAGAGACAGGAGTTTTCGCTATGACATCCCGACGAGACTGGCAGTTGCAGCAACTGGGCATCACCCAGTGGGCTTTGCGTCGCCCGACGGCGTTGCGGGGCGAAATAGCCATCTCCATCCCTGCGCATGTCCGCCTGGTGATGGTGGCAGAAGCGCCGCCTGCCCTGAACGAGCCCCTGATTGAGGATGTCCTTCGCAGCCTGAAGGTGACCCACGATCAGGTATTACAGCTGGCGCCCGAAAGCGTCGCGATGCTTCCCTCTGACAGCCGCTGTAACAGCTGGCGAATCGGGGCGGTGGATGAGCTACCCCTTGAAGGAAGCCAGATCAGCTCGCCAGCGCTGGACGAACTGAAAGCCAACCCAAAAGCGCGTAGCGCGCTATGGCAACAAATTTGCGAATATGAACACGATTTCTTCCCTCACGACGGCTGACCTGACCACCGCGTTCGCGATTGAAACCCGCGCCCATGCCTTTCCGTGGAGCGAAAAGACGTTTGCCAGCAATCAGGGCGAACGCTATTTAAATCTCCGCCTGGACGTTGACGGTGCGATGGCTGCGTTCGCCATCACGCAGGTCGTTCTGGACGAGGCGACGCTGTTTAATATCGCGGTCGATCCCGCATACCAGCGCCGCGGGCTGGGCAGGGAACTGCTTGAGCACCTCATTCGTGAGCTGGAAACCCGTGACGTTTTCACCCTGTGGCTGGAGGTGCGCGCGTCCAATGTCGCCGCCATCGCGCTCTATGAAAGCTTAGGCTTCAACGAGGCGACTATCCGCCGTAACTACTACCCCACCGCAGAGGGACGTGAAGACGCCATTATCATGGCTCTGCCGATTGGATAACGAAAATAAGGTTGTAACGATGAAATGGGACTGGATTTTCTTTGATGCCGACGAAACGCTGTTTACGTTTGACTCGTTCGGCGGCCTACAGCGGATGTTTCTCGACTATAGCGTGACGTTCACCGCGGAAGATTTTCAGGACTATCAGGCGGTGAACAAACCGCTGTGGGTGGATTACCAGAACGGAGCCATCACCGCGTTACAGCTTCAGCATCAGCGTTTTGACGTGTGGGCTGAACGGTTAAACGTGAGTCCTGGGGTGCTGAACGAGGCCTTCCTGAATGCGATGGCGGATATCTGCGCGCCGCTGCCCGGCGCCGTTTCTTTGCTGGATTCGCTGAAAGGGAAGGTGAAGCTTGGGATCATTACCAACGGCTTTACCGCGCTTCAGCAGATTCGCCTTGAACGCACCGGCCTGCGCGATCATTTCGACGCGCTGGTGATCTCCGAAGAGGTGGGCGTACCGAAGCCGGATCCGCGTATTTTCGATTATGCGTTGGCGCAAGCGGGCAATCCTGACCGCGATCGCGTGCTGATGGTGGGGGATACGGCAGAATCTGATATTCTGGGAGGTATGAGATCGGGCCTGTCGACCGTCTGGCTGAATGCGCATGGCCGCATGCTGCCGGAAGGCATCGAGCCGACCTGGACCGTTACGTCATTGAACGAACTGGAGCAGCTCCTGTGTAAACAATGATTGCCTGCCCCCTGTTGATGGGTAAAATAGCCGCATTTTTCGTATTCCATGATGCGCGGCCTGCTGCCGCGCTTACCTAAGAAGAATTGATTATGACGTTGTCTCCTTATCTGCAAGAGGTGGCCAAACGCCGCACTTTTGCCATTATCTCGCACCCGGATGCCGGTAAAACGACCATCACCGAGAAGGTGTTGCTGTTCGGACAGGCGATCCAGACCGCGGGTACCGTTAAAGGCCGTGGCTCCAGCCAGCATGCTAAATCCGACTGGATGGAGATGGAAAAGCAGCGTGGTATTTCGATTACCACCTCCGTGATGCAGTTCCCGTATCACGACTGTCTGGTGAACCTGCTGGACACCCCGGGGCACGAAGACTTCTCCGAAGATACCTACCGTACCCTGACGGCGGTGGACTGCTGCCTGATGGTGATCGACGCCGCGAAAGGTGTTGAAGATCGTACCCGCAAGCTGATGGAAGTCACCCGTCTGCGCGATACGCCGATCCTCACCTTTATGAACAAACTCGACCGTGACATCCGTGATCCGATGGAGCTGATGGATGAAGTGGAAAACGAGCTGAAGATTGCCTGCGCGCCAATCACCTGGCCGATTGGCTGCGGCAAGCTGTTCAAAGGGGTTTACCACCTCTATAAAGACGAAACCTACCTGTACCAGACCGGTAAGGGTCACACCATTCAGGAAGTGCGCATCGTGAAAGGTCTGGACAACCCGGATCTGGACGCAGCGGTCGGTGAAGAGCTGGCCGCGCAGCTGCGCGATGAGCTGGAGCTGGTTAAAGGCGCGTCGCACGAGTTCGACCGAGAGCTGTTCCTGAGCGGTGAAATTACCCCGGTCTTCTTCGGTACCGCCCTCGGCAACTTCGGCGTTGACCATATGCTCGACGGTCTGGTGGAGTGGGCCCCGCAGCCAATGCCGCGTAAAACCGACACCCGCGAAGTAGAAGCAAAGGAAGAGAAGTTCTCCGGCTTCGTCTTTAAAATTCAGGCCAACATGGACCCGAAACACCGCGACCGCGTTGCCTTTATGCGCGTGGTCTCCGGTAAGTACGAGAAGGGCATGAAGCTGCGTCAGGTCCGTATCGGTAAAGACGTGGTGATCTCCGACGCGCTGACCTTCATGGCGGGCGACCGTTCGCATGTAGAAGAAGCCTATCCGGGTGACATCATTGGTTTACACAACCACGGTACCATTCAGATTGGCGATACCTTCACGCAGGGCGAGATGATGAAGTTCACCGGTATCCCGAACTTCGCGCCGGAACTGTTCCGCCGCATTCGCCTGCGCGATCCGCTGAAGCAGAAGCAACTGCTGAAAGGCCTGGTCCAGCTTTCCGAAGAGGGGGCTGTACAGGTGTTCCGCCCTATTGCTAACAACGATCTGATCGTGGGCGCGGTGGGTGTGCTCCAGTTTGACGTGGTGGTTGCCCGTCTTAAGAGCGAGTACAACGTGGAAGCGATTTACGAATCGGTGAACGTGGCGACCGCCCGCTGGGTTGAATGTTCAGACGTGAAGAAATTCGAAGAATTTAAACGTAAGAACGAAGTTCAGCTGGCGCTGGACGGTGGCGATAACCTGACCTATATCGCCCCGACCATGGTTAACCTGAACCTGACGCAGGAACGTTATCCTGATGTTCAGTTCCGCAAAACGCGCGAGCATTAATTCCCTCTCAGAGCACGGCAGCCGCCGTGCTCTTCTTTAATTCCTGTGTTATTAAACCCTTGCGGAATGTTCTTAATTCACCGCAATTTTTCGCTATTCGTTCGTTTTTTCCCCAATTCTGAATGCACCCCTCTGATTGTGATCTATATTTAACTCAGTGTTTAGCACCGGGCGTGGATGAATTAACTGTTCAATGCATGTCCATTGGTTCTCCATTTTGCCCCGGTGTTAATTCGCAATATATAAAACCAAGATTTAGGGAAGTATGTCGCCCAAATAACGGGCAAAACACAGGAATAAATCGATGAATATGACAAGACTGAAGATTTCTAAAACTCTGCTGGCTGTAACGTTGGGTAGTGTCCTGGTAAGCGGTTCTGCTCTGGCGGAATCCAGCACCATGGATAAAGCGCAAAGTTCCGCCAATACCGCAGGGGAAAAAATCGATAGCTCTATGAATAAAGTCGGTAATTTCATGGATGACAGCTCAATCACAGCAAAAGTGAAAGCCGCACTGGTGGATCACGACTCCATTAAGAGCACCGATATTTCTGTTAAAACCGACAACAAGGTTGTCACCCTGAGCGGTTTCGTTGAAAGCCAGACCCAGGCTGAAGCAGCCGTTAAAGTGGCGAAAGGCGTTGAGGGCGTAAGCTCCGTCAGCGACAAACTGCACGTACGTGACAGCAAAGAATCGTCCGTGAAGGGCTATGCCGGAGATGCAGCAACTACCAGCGAAATCAAAGCTAAACTGTTAGCTGACGACATCGTGCCATCCCGTATGGTGAAAGTTGAAACCACCGATGGTGTGGTCCAGCTGTCCGGTACGGTTGAGAATCAGGCACAAAGCGATCGTGCCGAGTCAATTGCGAAAGCTATTGATGGTGTGAAAAGCGTCAAAAACGATCTGAAAACGAAGTAAAGCAGTACCATTCGCCCGTAAGGCTTAAAACCGCGGGCGAAATAAAAACGATTCTGGAAAAGCCGGTGAGTGACCTGAGCGCTCACGTTTAGCGGCCGACATTAACTATGGTAAAGGAGAGGCTTATGTTTCGTTGGGGCATTATATTTCTGGTTATCGCGTTAATTGCCGCCGCATTGGGCTTTGGTGGACTGGCGGGTACCGCGGCATGGGCAGCGAAAATTGTCTTCGTCGTCGGTATTATTCTGTTCCTGGTCAGCCTGTTTACGGGTCGACGTCGCCCGTAGCAAACGCAATATTTACTAAACAAACTCAAGCCAGTCCTCGTGACTGGCTTTTTCTCGTTTGAGAACCACCGGGGAAGTGCGTTACTGTGTCTCATCACAATAATGAAAACAGGAAGGCAGAGGTGGGGCAACGAATTCCCGTTACGCTCGGCAATATTGCGCCGCTGACGTTAAAACCGTTTCATGCAGGCCAGCTTGCGCTGGTCTGTGAAGGGGGCGGGCAGCGCGGTATTTTTACCGCCGGCGTGCTCGACGAATTTATGCGCGCGCAATTCAACCCGTTCGATCTCTATTTCGGTACCTCTGCCGGGGCGCAGAACCTCTCCGCCTATGTCTGCAACCAGCCCGGCTATGCGCGCAAAGTGATTATGCGCTATACCACCTCGAAAGAATTCTTCAATCCGGTACGCTTCGTGCGCGGCGGGAACCTGATCGATCTCGACTGGTTACTGGATGCCACCTCCAGCCAGATGCCGCTGGCCATGGATACCGCGTCACGACTGTTCGATACCGGCAAAGAGTTCTGGATGTGCGCCAGCCGTGGCGATGACTATTCGCCGGGTTACTTTTCGCCGCAGAAAGAGAACTGGCTGGATATCATCCGCGCGTCCAGCGCGATCCCGGGATTCTACCGCACCGGCGCGTTGCTGGAGGGGATAAGCTATCTTGACGGTGGTATCAGCGACGCGGTGCCGGTACAGGAGGCGGCGCGGCGCGGGGCAAAAACCATTGTGGTGATCCGTACGGTGCCTTCGCAGATGTATTACACCCCACAGTGGTTTAAGCGGATGGAACGCTGGCTGGGCGACAGCAGCCTGCAACCGCTGGTGAATATTGCGAAGCAGCATGAAACCACCTACGGCGCGATGCAGCGTTTTATTGAAAAACCACCGGGCAAGCTGCGCATCTTTGAAATTTATCCGCCGAAGCCGCTGTTGAGCATGGCGCTGGGCAGTCGGTTGCCTGCGTTGCGTATGGATTACAAAACGGGGCGGCTGTGCGGGCGTTACTTCCTGGCGACCGTCGGGAAAATGCTGGCCGAGCAACCGCCTCTTCATCGGCATAAAAGCATCATTTTGCCGCCTGCCGTTGTGGCCAATGACGCGGTGGCGATGCCGCTGGTGGACGCGCCGCAGGCCAACGATGGCTTACTCGATAACGAGGATCTGGCGTGACGCACTGCTTTATCGATACCCATTGCCACTTTGATTTCCCGCCGTTTAGCGGGGAGGAAACATCCAGTCTTGCGCGTGCGGCTGAGGCCGGTGTGAGAGCCATTATTGTGCCCGCTATTGAAGCGGCGAGATTCGAGAAAGTTCTGGCGCTTGCCCGGGGGCACGATGCGCTGTATGCCGCGTTGGGTCTGCATCCGATCGTTATTGAGCACCATCTTGATGACCATCTCGACAGGCTGGATGCCACGCTGCAAAACGCGGATACGAAGCTGGTTGCCATCGGTGAGATCGGCCTCGATCTCTATCGTGAAGATCCGCAGTTTGAACGCCAGCAGACGATTCTGGACGCGCAGCTCCGGTTGGCAAAGCGCCACGATCTGCCGGTGATCCTCCACTCCAGACGTACCCATGACAAACTGGCGATGCACCTGAAGCGCATCGACGTGCCGCGCAGGGGCGTGGTCCATGGTTTCGCTGGAAGCCTTCAGCAGGCGCAGCGTTTTATCGAGCTGGGCTATAAAATTGGCGTCGGTGGCACCATTACCTATCCGCGTGCCAGCAAAACCCGTGATGTGATGGCACAGCTCCCGCTGACCTCGCTCCTGCTGGAAACGGATGCGCCTGACATGCCGCTGAATGGTTTTCAGGGCCAGCCTAACCGCCCGGAGCAGGCGGCGCGCGTTTTTGATGTGCTGTGTGAGTTGCGTCAGGAGCCTGAAGATGTGATTGCCAGCGCGCTGCTGGAAAATACCCGAGCGGTCTTCGGCATCACGCTATAGATAAAGGGCCGGGCGGATCACCGTGATCTGCTGCCGTTCCAGGGCCTGCGCCAGCGGCTCGATGTCCTCCGGCGTGGCGCTCCGCCATCTCGCCGCCTCCCCGTAAACCCCATGGGCATGAAACGCGTTGATCCGCACCGGAACGTTCCCCAACGTGTGGATAAAAGCGGTCAGCGATGGCAGATGTTGCAGATAATCACACCGATCGGGGATCACCAGCAGGCGCAGCTCCGTCAGGCGATGACGATCGGCCAGCCAGCGGATGCTCTGCTTGATCAGCGTGTTTTCGCGCCCGGTCAGAAAACGGTGATGTTCATTGCCCCAGGCTTTCAGATCCACCATCGCGCCGTCAAACACCGGAAACAGCTTTTGCCAGCCGGTTTCGCTTAACAGGCCGTTGCTGTCCACCAGGCACGTCAGATGGCGCAGGGACGGATCGGCTTTGATTGCGGTGAAAAGCGCAACCAAAAACGGCAGCTGCGTGGTGGCCTCACCCCCGCTGACGGTCACGCCCTCAATAAACGGCGCGCACGTGAGCACCCGGGAGAGGATCTCCTCGACGCTATAGCGCTGCGCCATCGGCGTCGCCTGCTTCTGACACAGGTGCAGGCAGGTGTCGCACTGCTGACAGTGACTCTCCTGCCACCAGATGCGCCCGGCCTGAATCGTCAGCGCATCATGCGGACAGTGGGGTACACAGTCGCCGCAGTCGTTGCAGCGCCCTATCGTCCACGGGTTGTGGCAGGTTTTGCAGCGCAGGTTACAGCCCTGGAGGAACAACGCCAGGCGGCTGCCCGGCCCGTCCACGCAGGAGAAGGGTATGACCTGACTAACTAAAGCGCATCTGCTGTTCATGACTTATCACGCGCGGCTGACGTTCCAGAATACGGGTATTGCGCGCGGCCTCCTCGCCGAGCCAGGTGGTGTTGGTGCGCGAGCCGGCCTCCCGGTATTTCTCCAGATCGGAGAGCCGCACCATATAGCCGGTAACGCGCACGAGATCGTTACCCGCAACGTTGGCGGTAAACTCGCGCATACCGGCGTTGAACGCCCCCAGGCACAGCTGCACCACAGCCTGAGGATTGCGTTTAACCGTTTGCTCCAGGGTGAGAATGTCGCTGATCCCGGAAGCGTAGTGCTTGTGGTGCGGCGCAACGGCCAGCAGGTGGCTGATGGGATCCGGCTCGTCGCCGTAGGGCAGGCGTGCGCCCGGCGTGGTGCCCGAGTCAGAGCTGATCCCCGACTGCGCATGTAGCATCGCGCGGTGCTGCCAGCCGTGTTTCACCGGCGTGTTTTCAACAAACGCCGCAAGCTGTTCACTGATGCGGTAGCCCAGCGCATTGGCCTGTTCGTTCTTACCGTAACGTCCCGTAATGCCTGCTTTCTCGCACAGCACGTTCACCGCTTCGGCCAGACCGTACATGCCAAACATCGGCACAAAACGATCGGCATCAATCAGCCCCTCTTTCACCAGGAAGCTATTCTCAAAGAAGCCGGATTGTTCATATAAAAAATCGCAGCGCGCATTAATGATCGCGATTTGTTGCTGGCAGTAGTGAGGAAGGGTACGGGTGAAAAAGTCTTCCGGTGAGCGGCTGTGTTCCGCAATCGCTTTCAGGTTTAGGCGCACCAGCGTGCTGCCGCCGCCCGCCAGCGGCAGGGAGTTGTAACAGCTCACCACGCCATAGCGACCTTTTGTGAAAATTTTATCATTCACCGGGCCATTAGAAATATGCGGCTTACTACATTCACAAATGTTTTTCGCCACGCTCAGCAGCAGATCGCTGGGGGTTACATCCGGGTCGTAGATAAAGGTCAGGTTCGGCGCAACCTGCTTTAGTTCTGCATCCGCGCGAAGGATGGCTCGGGTGACAGGCGTATCCGCCGGGCCGATATTGGCATGCATAAACGCATCGGGCAGGGTTCTGTCCAGGTAACGCCAGAAACGTTTTATTCGGCTATCGATTTCATCCTGTGTTAGAATTTTAACATAGGGGCTGAGTATTTCATCGAGCTGGCCCAGATAGACCGGCATCGATGTGACGGACGGAACATGGTGATAAAGGATAGTGAGCAGCGAGAGGGCATCATCCAGATCTTTCGCCCCTTCCAGCTCCAGCCATTCTGAGCCGTTAGCCAGAAATTTAGCGTAGTCCGGCAGCACGTAGCGCGGTTTGTAAGGCGCATGGCCTTCGAACATGTCGCAGATGAATCCCTCGTCCAGCGCGGCGCGGGCCGCCTCTGGCAGAGCGGGATAGGGCAGATTGTTCTCCGCTTCCAGCGCCAGAAAATGACGTTTTTGTTCCGGGGTTAACACCGGGCTGGTCACAATGTGCTGGCAACGTTGTTGCAGGGCGTCGGGCATGTTCACTTCCTTGGTTGTTCTGCGGATAGTGAACGAATTGTAGGAAGCCAGCCTGGTGGCGCTTTGATCAGAAAGGGGATATCGCCGATTTAGTCAGCAATTAACGCACTAAAATTTGAAGAAGATCTCATTACAGTAATGCAAATTTGCACACAGTTTTCATTAACTGTGATGAATGTCGAAGTGTGGATGCGGGTGAATGTTAGAATACTCACAGACCCGCAAGGTAAAATTTATACGGCACTGCCGTTGGAGAATGTTATGACCGATTTAACTGCAAGCAGCCTGCGCGCGTTGAAACTGATGGACCTGACCACCCTGAACGATGACGACACCAATGAAAAAGTCATCGCCCTGTGCCATCAGGCGAAAACGCCAGTGGGTAACACCGCCGCCGTCTGTATCTATCCGCGCTTCATCCCGATTGCCCGCAAAACGCTGAAAGAGCAGGGCACGCCGGATGTGCGCATTGCCACCGTAACTAACTTCCCGCACGGCAATGACGATATCGAGATCGCGCTGGCAGAAACCCGCGCAGCGATTGCGTACGGCGCAGACGAAGTTGACGTGGTATTCCCGTACCGCGCGCTGATCGCCGGCAACGAGCAGGTCGGTTTTGACCTGGTGAAAGCCTGTAAAGACGCATGTGCGGCAGCAAACGTGCTGCTTAAAGTGATCATTGAAACCGGCGAGCTGAAAGAAGAGGCGCTGATTCGTAAGGCGTCTGAAATCTCCATCAAAGCGGGCGCGGATTTCATTAAAACCTCTACCGGTAAAGTGCCGGTCAACGCTACCCCGGAAAGCGCACGCATCATGATGGAAGTCATCCGTGATATGGGCGTGTCCAAAACCGTTGGCTTCAAACCGGCAGGCGGCGTGCGTACCGCAGAAGACGCTCAGCAGTTCCTGGCGATTGCCGACGAGCTGTTCGGCGCCGACTGGGCGGACTCCCGCCACTACCGCTTCGGCGCGTCCAGCCTGCTGGCCAGCCTGCTGAAAGCGCTGGGTCACGGCGACGGTAAGAGCGCAAGCAGCTACTAAGTTGAATTGCCGGGTGGCGCTACGCTAACCCGGCCTACAGGATCGTGGGGCGGGTCAACATACCCGCCGCCATTCACCCGATTCCGCATGGAGGTTACCGTGTTTCTCGCACAAGAAATTATTCGTAAAAAACGTGATGGTCATGCATTAAGCGACGAAGAAATCCGCTTTTTTATCAACGGCATTCGTGATAATACCATCTCTGAAGGGCAGATTGCGGCTCTGGCGATGACCATTTTCTTCCACGATATGTCGATGCCTGAGCGCGTGTCGCTGACCATGGCGATGCGAGATTCAGGAACCGTTCTGGACTGGAAAAGCCTCAACCTCAACGGCCCGATTGTGGACAAACACTCCACCGGCGGCGTGGGCGACGTGACCTCCCTGATGCTTGGCCCGATGGTGGCAGCCTGCGGGGGTTACATCCCGATGATTTCCGGGCGCGGCCTGGGCCACACCGGCGGTACGCTCGACAAACTGGAAGCCATTCCGGGCTTCGATATCTTCCCGGATGACAACCGCTTCCGCGACATTATTAAAGACGTTGGCGTGGCGATTATCGGCCAGACCAGCTCTCTTGCTCCGGCTGACAAGCGTTTCTACGCGACGCGTGACATTACCGCGACTGTAGACTCCATCCCGCTGATCACCGCCTCTATCCTTGCCAAAAAACTGGCGGAAGGTCTGGATGCGCTGGTGATGGATGTGAAAGTGGGCAGCGGCGCGTTTATGCCAACCTATGAACTCTCTGAGGCGCTGGCCGAAGCGATCGTTGGCGTTTCCAACGGCGCGGGCGTGCGCACCACCGCACTGCTGACGGACATGAACCAGGTGCTGGCCTCCAGCGCCGGGAACGCGGTTGAAGTCCGCGAGGCTGTGCAGTTCCTCACAGGCGAATACCGTAACCCGCGCCTGTTCGATGTCACCATGGCGCTGTGCGTTGAGATGTTAATCTCCGGCAAGCTGGCCAAAGACGACGCTGACGCGCGCGCGAAGCTTCAGGCGGTGCTGGACAACGGCAAAGCGGCGGAGATCTTTGGTCGGATGGTGGCGGCGCAGAAAGGCCCGACCGACTTCGTGGAAAACTACGCGAAATACCTGCCCACCGCGATGCTCAGCAAAGCGGTCTATGCGGATAGCGAAGGCTTTGTCTCGGCTATGGATACCCGCGCGCTCGGCATGGCTGTCGTGTCTATGGGCGGCGGTCGTCGTCAGGCATCGGACACCATTGATTACAGCGTCGGCTTTACCGATATGGCCCGTCTGGGTGACTGCGTTGACGGCCAACGTCCGCTGGCGGTGATCCACGCGAAAGATGAAGCCAGCTGGCAGGACGCGGCGAAAGCGGTGAAGGCGGCAATATCTCTTGACGATAAAGCACCGGAAACCACACCGACGGTCTATCGTCGTATCACTGAATAGCGGTATACTGATCTGATCGCATTTTTATGAAGCACTAAGTACGGAGAACAATTATGAAACGTGCATTTATTATGGTGCTGGACTCATTCGGCATCGGCGCAACCGAAGATGCAGAACGATTTGGTGACGTGGGTTCCGATACCCTGGGTCACATCGCGGAAGCCTGTGCAAAAGGCGAAGCGGACAACGGTCGTAAAGGCCCTCTGAACCTGCCAAACCTGACCCGTCTGGGGCTGGTAAAAGCGCATGAAGGCTCTACCGGTAAGATCGCAGCCGGTATGGACGGTAACGCGGAAGTGGTGGGCGCCTACGCGTGGGCGCACGAGCTCTCTTCCGGTAAAGATACTCCGTCCGGCCACTGGGAAATCGCCGGCGTGCCGGTGCTGTTCGACTGGGGGTACTTCTCCGATCACGAGAACAGCTTCCCGCAAGAGCTGCTTGATAAGCTGGTGAAGCGCGCCAACCTGCCGGGCTACCTCGGTAACTGCCACTCTTCCGGTACCGTGATTCTGGACCAGCTCGGCGAAGAGCACATGAAAACCGGCAAGCCAATTTTCTATACCTCTGCTGACTCCGTGTTCCAGATCGCCTGCCATGAAGAGACGTTTGGCCTGGATAAACTGTACGAGTTGTGCGAAATCGCCCGTGAAGAGCTGACCGAAGGCGGCTACAACATTGGCCGCGTTATCGCGCGTCCGTTTATCGGCGACAAAGCGGGTAACTTCCAGCGTACCGGCAACCGTCACGATCTGGCCGTGGAGCCACCGGCGCCGACCGTGCTGCAAAAACTCGTCGACGAGAAAGACGGTCACGTGGTTTCCGTGGGTAAAATCGCGGACATTTACGCCAACTGCGGCATTACCAAAAAGGTCAAAGCGACCGGTCTGGATGCGCTGTTCGACGCCACCATCAAAGAGATGAAAGAAGCGGGCGATAAGACCATTGTCTTCACCAACTTCGTGGACTTCGACTCCTCCTGGGGCCACCGTCGCGACGTCGCCGGTTATGCTGCGGGTCTGGAGCTGTTTGACCGCCGTCTGCCAGAGCTGATGGAGCTGGTGGGAGAAGATGACATTCTGATCCTGACCGCTGACCATGGCTGTGACCCGACCTGGACCGGTACCGACCACACCCGTGAGCACATTCCGGTGCTGGTGTACGGCCCGAAAGTCAAACCGGGCTCGCTGGGTCACCGTGAAACCTTCGCGGACATCGGCCAGACGATTGCGAAATACTTTGGTACGTCTGACATGGAATATGGCAAGGCTATGTTCTAAACGGATTGGGTGAGGCCTGATGCCCTCACCCCGACCCTCTCCCTGTGGGAGAGGGAAAACAGAATGTAGGCCGGGTAAGGCGCCGCCACCACCCGGCAAAAACAACAATGTAAAAGGAACTGAAGATGGCAACTCCTCACATTAATGCAGAAATGGGTGATTTCGCTGACGTCGTATTGATGCCGGGCGACCCGCTGCGCGCGAAGCACATTGCAGAAACCTTCCTCGAAGACGTGCGTGAAGTGAACAACGTGCGCGGCATGCTGGGCTTCACCGGTACCTATAAAGGCCGCAAAATCTCCGTGATGGGTCACGGCATGGGTATCCCATCCTGCTCCATCTACACCAAAGAGCTGATCACCGATTTCGGCGTGAAGAAAATCATCCGTGTCGGCTCCTGCGGCGCGGTTCGCATGGACGTTAAGCTGCGTGACGTGGTGATCGGCATGGGCGCGTGCACCGACTCTAAAGTCAACCGCATTCGCTTTAAAGATCATGACTTTGCGGCCATTGCTGACTTTGACATGGTGCGTAACGCGGTTGACGCGGCAAAAGCGCTGGGCGTAGACGCGCGCGTGGGCAACCTGTTCTCTGCCGATCTGTTCTACTCGCCAGAAGGCGACATGTTCGACGTGATGGAAAAATACGGCATTCTGGGTGTGGAAATGGAAGCGGCCGGTATCTACGGCGTGGCGGCTGAATTCGGTGCGAAAGCGCTGACTATTTGCACCGTGTCAGACCATATCCGTACTCACGAGCAGACTACCGCTGCCGAGCGTCAGACCACCTTCAACGACATGATCAAAATCGCGCTGGAATCCGTTCTGCTGGGCGATAAAGAGTAATTTCGTTTTCTTCAGGGGGCAGGTTTGCCCCCTATGGTGCTTACTTCGTCAACACTTCCCACATCAAATTGCTTTCCAGCGTCACCGTATCACCTATGTGATTAAACTGGCGGTCATTCAGCACCGGGGTGAGGGTGAGCTGGCACTCATCGGCGGACCACGAGGCAGGCGTAAAAAGCGTAGCCATTAGCGAAAAAGTCATCAGTAAATGTTTACCCAGGTGTTTCATTTACAGACTCCTTTAGCAGTTTCATAAAACGATTCTTTGTCCTGAGTCTCACTCAGGGATTAATCGATGCGGCAGATGCGCTGCATATTATCGTCAACGGCATAAAGTGCCGGGCTATTGGACATATCAGTGACAAAAACACGCCCGCTGTCCACCGCGCTGACCAGGTAGTTGTTTTTCTCATCCACGATACTGGTCCCTTTTGACAGTCACGAGCCGTCTGCACGTTTCACTTCGAGCATTACGCGACGGGTATTCAGTACTTTGAAATCCAGCTCCCTGAAGGCTGTATGGGCGACAGAAATGTTCTTGATGCCGTTGGGCAGATCCTGACTCAGGTTAAAGCCGATCCACATATGTTTATCGGTGTTTTTCGGCGGGATAGCCTCAAGGGTCACGCGTTTAACGTCACGCCTGTATCGTCAGGAAGATCGACAATGATGGTATAGATCAGGGCCGGGAAGGTGCCGGTATTTTTTACGTTCATGGTGCCGCTGTGAGTCGACTCTTCAATAACCAGCAGCGTGGTTTCTGGCACCATTCCGGCGGCATACGCCTGAGCAAAGAGAGCAGAGAATAATAACGGTGCGGCAATGGCGCACTGAGCGATCGTGGATTCAACTGACATCAAGATTAATCCTTTAACCTGACAAAATACCTCCTCTGTTAAGAGGAGGCATAGTTCACACTTTATCGGGTTGATAATCAGAGATATTTAACGGTAATCGTGGCCTGACCATCCAGGTTGGTATCATCGGTAATCGCGAGGGCCGCGGTATTCTGAATCGCCAGGGAGGTTTTCAGCGGAAATACTGCGGTCGTGAAAGGCAGCGGCGCAGTGGTGCCGGAAGCGGCCACGGTCATCATTTCCATGTTGGCGTTTTTGATGATACCGGTAGCGGTTTTCTGCCAGGACGGGCTGTCCACGGTACCGGAGATAACGTCTGATTTCACGCCGTCGGCGGTGACGTTCGCCACATCAGCAAAGATGGAGTAAGCGCCAATTTTCACGCCGCCCGCGGTTTTGCCCACGCCGTAGGACTGGGTGGTGTCGGAAACGTTGCCGCCCGCCGCGTCTGCGGTGTTAATGGTGATCACAGAAGCACCCGGATGGGTGTCTGCGCGGTCATCGCTGATGGTCCAGCCAGCTTTAGTGGCTACCGGGCAGGTGATGGTCAGGGAGATATCTTTCTGACCCAACTGGTTAACGCTGGTCGCGGAGAGATCCGCCAGGTGGATAAGACCATAATCCACCTCGCCGCCGCCGCTTAACTGCGGGGTGCAGGCGGCAACGGAGAGTAAACCGGTCACTTTCAGTACGGCGGTAGAGGCGGCGTTAGCGGCAGTCGCGGAGAGGGCCAGCGCAACGGCAGTGGCAACTAAAATCTTTTTCATTGTTGTTCCTTAACAAATGCAGGCCATCACGCTCAGTTCACAAGCGAAATGAGCCAGTTACAGATAATGCAAAGTGATGGTGGCCTGGCCGTCGATCGGGGTATCGTCGGTAATTGCCAGGGTGTCAGTTTTCTGCACCGCCAGCGCAACGCGCAGCGGGAATACGGCATTCATAAAGGGAACCAACGTCCGATCACTGCTATTTATTGCGCTATACTGGATAGAACCGTCACTATGAGTGACGAGCTGCGAACCCGTATTCGCAAGTAACCACATTGGATCATCTGCTATCGCAGAATAACCTAATGCTTTGACGTTTCCATCTACGGTTACATTCGAATTCATACCCACGGAGTAAGCGCCGATATTGACGCCGCCAGCCGTTTTACCTACGCCGTACTGGTTAGTTGAACTCCATGCCTGATCGCCCGCGAAAGTGGCGTTATCGATGGTCATTTTCTTCATTGAATCTGCGTGATCATCGGTAATGGACCACGCTACTTTCGTTGCGGCAGAGCAGTTGATAGTCAGAGAAATATCTTTATAACCCAGCTGGTTATCTGCCGTTGCGGAGAGCGAGCTGATATATTTAGTGCCGAAATCAACGACAGCGCCATCGCTCAGCGTTGGGGTACAGGCGTTGTTGGTTAATACGCCTTTTAATTTTAATACCGCAGTAGAGTCGGCATGTGCAGTCGCAGAGAGGGTCATTGCAACAGCGGTTGCAATAATGATTTTTTTCATCGTTAATCCTTAACGTTCGAAACAGACGTGTGGAGAAGAAATAGAAAAACTATTTCTTGCTGTCTATTATTCTAGAGGAAAAGTTAACTTTACATTAAGGAGTGTTAATTTTTGAATGTAATTCCCCTTAATATATAAGCTATAAATATATATTTTGTGTATGTTCCCTGTTTATTTATATACGTGTGTTAATTTTCAGGAATAAGGGAAGCGTATTCACTTCCCTTATGTGTTTTTATTAACGCACCGCGCCAGCGATCCATTGGGAGAGATCCCGTAGCTCCCGCTCGTGGTCCGGGAAATCCACCCACAGCGCTTCGCACGCCTGTTGCAGACTGTCTGCATGGTACAGACAGCCCTGTAAACGTGCGGCCAGCGCCTCCAGCGGTGCAGGATTGAGACTATCCGTAAAGACCTGCGTGCGGGTAATATGGCCCTTCTCCACGTCAAAGTGCAGCTCCACTCCGCCCCAGGTAAACCGTTCGTCCAGCAGGTGTGAAAAGGCCGGTGCCTGGCCGAAGTTCCACTCCCAGCTGCTCTGGCGCGCAAAGGTTTCCGCGAAGTTGGGCAGGTCCGGTGTTTTGTCAGGGGAGATCACTTCAGCTTCTACCCGCTCACCGTAATGTTCGAAGAAGGCTTCACGGATCGCATCGCAAATCTGCTCATGAGTAATCCCGGGCAGCAGTTCCACCAGATTCGCCACGCGCCCGCGCACGGAGGTAATACCCTTAGCCTGGAGCTTTTTCTTATCTGGATTAAGGTAGTTAGCCAGACGGCTCAGATCGGCATTCAGCAATAATGTGCCGTGGTGGAATCCCCGATCCATCGTTTCGCGATAGGCAGAGCCGGATACCTTGCGGTCGCCATCGGGCGTTTTGACCACCAGATCGTTACGTCCCGAGGCTTCAGCCGTCACGCCGAGCGAATTGAGCGCATTAAGCACAATGGAGGTCGAGATGGTTTTGTCGTATTCCGGCTTGCCCGCCATAAAGGTAAAGCAGGTATTGCCCAGATCGTGGAATACCGCACCGCCGCCGCTGCTGCGGCGCGCCAGGCGGACGTTGTCCTCTTCCATACGGCGGGTGTTACACTCTTTCCACGGATTTTGCGCGCGGCCAATAACGACCGTATCAGCGTTGCGCCAGAGAAACAGGACGCGCTGGGTGGCAGGCATCTGGCGGAAGATGCACTCTTCTACCGCCAGGTTAAACCAGGGATCGTAAGAGTCAGAGATTAGCAGGCGTAACGTCGACATGGCAGAGTTCCTTTTCCGAATCATCCGCCTACTTTATCACTATTCTTTCTTCTCGCTCTCTTCCTCTTCGGGAACCGACTTGCTGGCGGTTAACAGGAACGGTGACTGCTGCCAGCGGGTGCGCTTGCCCTGGAGCAACGTACGTGCCAGTACCACGCCAATCGCCAGCGAGAGCAGCAGCATCAGGCGCAAAATATTGGTGGTGTTATCTACCTGTTTGGCTTCGGTTGGCAGGGTGTGGGTGTCGAGTGTCAGACGTAAATAGCCGAGCGGACCATTTTTGCCCTGAATGGGTTCGACGATTTGTTGGTTGAAATAACCACCGGCTTTTTTGCCGTCCAGCGCCAGCCTGTCGCGCACGTCGACATGCTCACCCGCGCGGGCAATCAGGTCGCCCTGTTCATCGTACACGCCCGCATCCAGAATGCGGCTGTTTTCCGTAAGCTGGCGCAATACCTGGGCTATTCGCTTATCATCCGGCGTTTCGGTGCGCATAGACGGCGCAACGTTGAGCGTCACCTGGCGCGCCAGCGTCCGGGCCAGCTCCTCAAACTGCGGGTTACGCTGTCGTTGGTGATTCTGGCTAAACCAGGATGCCCCCTGCATCAGCGCCACTAATAGTGCGAGACAGATCAGGACAATCACGGCGCGATGAAGCCGGAATTTCAGTTTTGCGCGAGCCATATTCCACCTGCTTAAAATTTACGGCTTAATGTTGCCAGAAGTGATGGTTACAGGGTAGCCTCATGCGTTATTTTCCCTCTGGAACCTTCCGGCGCGAACGAAATTACAGGAGCTTCAATGCCGAACATTACCTGGTGCGACCTGCCAACGGATGTCTCTTTATGGCCAGGATTGCCGCTCTCTTTAAGTGGCGATGAGGTGATGCCTCTCGATTACCACGCTGGCCGTAGCGGCTGGCTGCTGTACGGACGCGGCCTGGATAAGCAACGCCTCACCCAGTATCAAACCAAACTGGGCGCAGCGATGGTCATCGTTGCGGCCTGGTGTGTGGAAGATTATCAGGTCATTCGCCTGGCGGGGTCCCTGACGCAGCGCGCCACGCGTCTGGCGCACGACGCCGGGCTGGACGTTGCTCCCCTCGGCAAAATTCCGCACCTGAAAACGCCCGGCCTGCTGGTAATGGACATGGACTCCACCGCCATTCAGATCGAGTGTATTGACGAGATTGCTAAACTGGCGGGCAGCGGAGAGCTGGTGGCGGAAGTCACCGAGCGCGCGATGCGCGGCGAGCTGGATTTCACCGCCAGCCTGAGACAGCGCGTGGCGACCCTGAAGGGGGCCGATGCTAACATTTTGCGTCAGGTGCGCGATGAACTGCCCCTGATGCCTGGGCTTACGCAGCTGGTACTCAAGCTGGAGACGCTCGGCTGGAAAGTGGCGATTGCCTCCGGCGGGTTCACCTTCTTTGCCGACTACCTGCGTGACAAGCTGCGTCTGACCACCGTGGTGGCAAACGAGCTGGAGATCATGGACGGCAAACTCACCGGACAGGTCATCGGCGACATCGTGGATGCGCAGTACAAAGCCAATACGCTGACGCGTCTGGCAGAGAAATATGCCATCCCGGTCGAGCAGACCGTCGCCATCGGCGATGGCGCGAACGATCTGCCGATGATCAAAGTTGCCGGGCTGGGTATTGCCTACCATGCCAAACCGAAAGTGAATGAAAAGACGGAAGTCACTATCCGTCATGCTGATCTGATGGGGGTGTTCTGTATTCTCTCCGGCAGCATTAATCAAAAATAACGAGGTAAACCGTGGCGAAAGCTCCAAAACGCGCATTTGTCTGTAATGAATGTGGTGCGGATTATCCGCGCTGGCAGGGGCAATGCAGCGCCTGTCATGCCTGGAACACCATCACCGAAGTGCGTGGTGTGGCGGCTTCGCCGAGCGTGGCCCGCAATGAACGGCTGAGCGGCTATGCGGGCAATGCAGGCGTGTCGAAGGTACAAAAACTTTCGGATATCAGCCTTGAGGCGCTGCCGCGCTTCTCAACCGGATTCAAAGAATTTGACCGCGTGCTCGGCGGTGGCGTAGTGCCGGGCAGCGCCATTCTGATCGGCGGTAACCCGGGCGCGGGTAAATCGACCCTGCTGCTGCAAACGCTCTGCAAGCTCGCCGAACAGATGAAAACCCTGTACGTCACGGGGGAAGAATCACTCCAGCAGGTGGCGATGCGCGCGCACCGCCTCGGCCTGCCGACCGGCAATCTGAATATGCTGTCGGAAACCAGCATCGAGCAGATCTGCATGATCGCCGAAGAAGAGCAGCCGAAGCTGATGGTGATCGACTCCATTCAGGTGATGCATATGGCTGACATTCAGTCGTCACCGGGAAGCGTGGCGCAGGTGCGTGAAACCGCGGCCTACCTGACGCGCTTTGCCAAAACGCGCGGCGTGGCGATTGTGATGGTTGGTCATGTGACCAAAGACGGCTCGCTGGCGGGACCGAAAGTGCTTGAACACTGTATCGACTGCTCGGTGATGCTCGATGGCGATGCGGATTCCCGTTTTCGTACCCTGCGCAGCCATAAAAACCGCTTTGGCGCGGTGAATGAGCTGGGCGTGTTTGCCATGACCGAGCAGGGGCTTCGCGAAGTCAGCAACCCGTCGGCCATCTTCCTGAGCCGTGGCGACGAGATCACGTCCGGGAGTTCGGTGATGGTGCTGTGGGAAGGAACGCGTCCGCTGCTGGTTGAAATTCAGGCGCTGGTGGATCACTCGATGATGGGCAACCCGCGGCGCGTGGCGGTCGGTCTGGAACAGAACCGCCTGGCGATCCTGCTGGCGGTGCTGCACCGTCACGGCGGTCTGCAAATGGCGGATCAGGATGTGTTCGTCAACGTGGTTGGTGGGGTGAAGGTTACGGAAACCAGCGCGGACCTGGCGCTGCTGCTGGCAATGGTCTCCAGCCTGCGCGACAGACCGTTGCCGCAGGATCTGGTGGTATTTGGTGAGGTAGGGCTGGCCGGCGAGATCCGTCCGGTGCCGAGCGGTCAGGAGCGTATCTCCGAAGCGGCAAAACATGGCTTCCGCCGCGCGATTGTTCCGGCCGCCAACGTGCCGAAAAAAATTCCGGAAGGGATGCAGGTTTTTGGCGTTAAAAAACTCGCAGATGCGTTAAATGTCTTTGACGACTTATAATTACGTATTCGATTTTGCAGGAGGCACCGTAATTTATGTCATCATTTGACTACATCAAGACCGCTATCCGCCAGAAGGGCTGCACGTTGCAGCAGGTGGCGGACGCCAGCGGCATGACCAAGGGCTACCTGAGCCAACTGCTGAACGCCAAAATCAAAAGCCCCAGCGCGCAGAAGCTGGAAGCGCTGCACCGTTTTCTGGGGCTTGAATTTCCGCGGATGCAAAAGAACATTGGCGTGGTGTTCGGTAAGTTCTACCCGCTGCATACCGGGCATATCTATCTGATCCAGCGCGCCTGTAGCCAGGTCGACGAGCTGCATATCATCATGGGTTATGATGAAACCCGCGATCGCCAGCTGTTTGAAGACAGCGCCATGTCGCAGCAGCCCACCGTGCCGGACCGCCTGCGCTGGCTGCTTCAGACCTTTAAATATCAGAAAAATATTCGTATTCATGCCTTTAACGAAGAGGGCATGGAGCCGTATCCGCACGGCTGGGACGTGTGGAGCAACGGCATCAAAGCGTTTATGGAAGAGAAGGGCATTGCGCCTAACTGGATCTACACCTCTGAAGAGTCCGACGCGCCGCAGTTCCGCGAGCATCTGGGTATCGAGACGGTGCTGATCGATCCTAAACGCACCTTCATGAACATCAGCGGGGCGCAGATTCGCGAGAACCCGTTCCGTTACTGGGACTACATCCCGACCGAGGTGAAGCCGTTCTTCGTGCGTACGGTGGCGATCCTCGGCGGCGAGTCGAGCGGGAAATCGACGCTGGTCAATAAGCTGGCGAACATCTTCAACACCACCAGCGCGTGGGAGTATGGCCGCGATTATGTCTTTTCACACCTTGGCGGCGACGAGATGGCGTTGCAGTATTCCGACTACGATAAAATCGCGCTCGGTCATGCCCAGTACATTGATTTCGCGGTGAAATACGCCAATAAAGTCGCCTTTATTGATACCGATTTCGTCACCACGCAGGCGTTCTGCAAAAAGTACGAGGGGCGCGAGCACCCGTTTGTGCAGGCGCTGATTGACGAATACCGCTTTGACCTGGTGATCCTGCTGGAAAACAACACCCCATGGGTGGCCGACGGCATGCGCAGCCTGGGCAGCTCCGTGGACAGGCGTGAGTTCCAGACCATGCTGGTAGAGATGCTTAACGAGAACAACGTTGAGTTTGTCCATGTGGAAGAGTCGGACTACGACACCCGTTTCCTGCGCTGCGTCGAGCTGGTGAAGGAGATGATGGGGGAGCAGGGGTAAAAGATTTACCCCTCACCCTAACCCTCTCCCAAAGGGAGAGGGGACTTTAATCACCCTCTCCCTTTAGGAGAGGGCCAGGGTAAGGGAATCAGTCCAATCAATACTCAACCACCACCTTCCCACGCATATGCCCCTCCAGCACCTTGCGGTGCGCTTCGGTAATGCTTTCCACGCTTAGCCCGTGCAGCGTTTCGCTGAGCGAACTTTCCACTACGCCGTTATCCACCAGCTTCGCGACTTCGTCCAGGATCTCTCCCTGACGCGCCATATCCGCCGTCTGATACATGCTGCGGGTGTACATAAATTCCCAGTGCAGCGCGGCGGATTTGGACTTCAGCTTGTCCTGGTTCAGCGGATGTTCATTCTCAACGATGGAACAGATATGCCCCTGCGGTGCAATCAGGTCGCTGACCGCATCCCAGTGCCCGTCGGTGTCGTTGAGGATGAAAATGTAATCCACAAAGGTCAGCCCGTGCTTCGCCAGTTCGCCTTTCAGATCGCGGTAGTTCACCACCACATCTGCACCGCGATCGCGGCACCACCGGGCGGAATCTTCACGGGACGCCGTTGCGATCACCTTTACCTTGCTGTTGTGCTTCGCAAACGGGATCGCCAGCGATCCCACCCCGCCCGCGCCGCCAATAATCAGCAGCGTTTTATCTGCGTCGGCATCCTGAATCTTCAGCCGTTCAAACAGGCCTTCCCACGCGGTGAGCGCCGTCAGCGGCAGTGCAGCCGCGGCGGCCCAGTCAAGGCTTGCAGGCTTGTGCCCGACAATGCGCGCATCGATCAGCTGATGTGTGGTATTGCTGCCCGGTCGGGTGATATCCCCCGCGTACCACACTTCGTCACCCGGTTTGAATCCGGTGACGCCAGCCCCAACGGCTTTTACGATCCCGCTGGCATCCCACCCGAGAATGCGCGGCTCCTTCAGCCCGCTTTTAGCAATGCCTGCATGTACCTTGGTGTCCACCGGGTTTACGGAGACGGCTTTCACCTCCACCAGCAGATCGTGTTCGCCGGGCTGCGGCATCGGCGGGGTGATTTCAACGAAGGTGGAGGGATTTTCTGGGTTAACGGCAATGGCTTTCACTGACATGGTGTGCTCCTCAATGGCATTCGTTTTGTTGAGGCTAGTCTATTAAGTGGTCAGCCGCATGATAAGATGGACAATCCAGAACTCAGCGTTCGTACAGAGTGAACAATCATGTTTAAACAGCTTCAGGATATGGCACTGTTTGCGCTGGTGGCCGAGATGGGCAGCTTTACCGCGGCGGCGCAGAAGGCGGAACTGCCAAAATCCAGCGTCAGCCAGCGCATTAGCCAGCTGGAGCAGCTGGTGGGGATCCGTCTGTTGAATCGCACGACGCGCAGAATAAGCCTGACGTTTGCGGGCGAGCACTATCTGGTGCACTGTCGCGAGATGCTGGCGGCCAGCGAGCGCGCGGAGTATGCCATTCAGCGGCTGCGAGAAAACCCCAGCGGGCGGCTGCGGATCACCTGTCCGGCAGGAATTGGCGCGACGCTGCTGGCGCATATGAATGCCGAGTTCCAGCTTCGCTATCCGGACGTGTCACTGGATGTGTCGATCTCAGACGACGTGGTGGATCTGGTCGAGTCTGGCTTTGACGTGGCGCTGCGCACCGGCAAACCGCAGGATTCTTCCCTGATTGGCCGCATGATTGGGCACTGTCCGCGCTACATGCTGGCCTCGCCCGACTACCTGGCACGCCGGGAGCCGTTAATTCATCCCCGACAGCTGGTGGAGCATCGCTGCATTACGCACCGGGCATGGTCGGAGTGGCTTCTGCGAAGCGAGAATGAGGATTACCGCTACCTGCCGGATAACGCTCATATGACGGATAATCTGGTGTACGCCAGGGAATGCGCCATTGCCGGGGCGGGGATCACGCTGTTACCCGCATTCCTGCTGGAAGATAAGATCGAAAAGGGCGCGCTGGTGAAGGTGTTGTCGGCGTGGAGCGTTGAGGGAAACGATCTCTGGCTGGCCTACCCGAGTCGTAAGCTCAATTCGCCTGCGCTGATGAGCTATATCGACTTTGCGATGCAGTTTGATGAGGTGAAGCGGTATTACGTGGGCGGGTGATTTTGTGCGGCCTGATGCCCTCACCCTGGCCCTCTCCCACGGGGAGAGGGAACAAACATAAAAAACGGCAACCGAAGTTGCCGTTTTGCTTTTATTTCGCAATACGCTTGTACTTAATACGCTTCGGCTCAAGCGCGTCTGCGCCCAGCGTGCGTTTCTTGTACTCTTCGTATTCGGTGAAGTTACCTTCGAAGAACTCCACCTTACCTTCGTCCTGGTAGTCCAGGATGTGGGTCGCGATACGGTCCAGGAACCAGCGGTCGTGCGAGATAACCATCGCGCAGCCCGGGAACTCCAGCAGGGCGTTTTCCAGCGCGCGCAGGGTTTCGATGTCCAGGTCGTTGGTGGGTTCATCGAGCAGCAGAACGTTGCCGCCAACCTGGAGCAGTTTTGCCAGGTGCAGACGACCGCGCTCACCGCCGGACAGCTCGCCTACGCGTTTGCCCTGGTCGGTGCCCTTGAAGTTAAAGCGGCCAACATAGGCGCGGCTTGGCATCTCGGTGTTGCCGATACGCATGATATCCAGACCGCCGGAGACTTCTTCCCACACGGTTTTGCTGTTGTCCATCGCGTCGCGGAACTGGTCAACGGAGGCCAGCTTCACGGTCTCACCCAGGGTGATAGAGCCGCTGTCAGGCTGTTCCTGACCAGACATCATGCGGAACAGGGTGGATTTACCCGCGCCGTTCGGACCGATGATGCCGACGATAGCGCCTTTCGGAACGGAGAAGGTCAGATCGTCGATCAGCACGCGGTCGCCGTAGGACTTACGCAGGTTAGTCACTTCAACCACTTTATCCCCCAGACGAGCTCCAGGTGGAATAAACAGTTCGTTGGTTTCGTTACGTTTCTGGTATTCGGTGTTGTTCAGCTCTTCGAAGCGTGCCAGACGGGCTTTGCCCTTAGACTGACGGCCTTTCGCGCCCTGACGCACCCACTCCAGCTCTTTCTCAATAGACTTACGGCGGGCGGCTTCCTGAGACGCTTCCTGCGCCAGACGCTGGTCTTTCTGCTCCAGCCAGGAGGAGTAGTTGCCTTCCCACGGAATACCTTCGCCGCGGTCCAGCTCCAGGATCCAGCCCGCAACGTTGTCGAGGAAGTAACGGTCGTGGGTAATCGCTACCACGGTGCCTTCGAAGTCATGCAGGAAGCGCTCCAGCCACGCCACGGATTCGGCATCCAGGTGGTTGGTCGGTTCGTCGAGCAGCAGCATGTCTGGTTTTTCCAGCAGCAGGCGGCACAGCGCCACGCGGCGGCGTTCACCACCGGACAGGTTTGCGATTTTCGCATCCCAGTCTGGCAGACGCAGGGCATCAGCCGCGCGCTCCAGCTGCACGTTCAGGTTGTGACCATCGTGCGCCTGGATAATTTCCTCATATTTGCCCTGCTGAGCGGCCAGTTTGTCGAAGTCCGCATCCGGCTCGGCGTATTTGGCATACACTTCATCCAGACCTTTCAGGGCGTTAACCACCTCGGATACCGCTTCTTCAACGGATTCACGCACGGTGTGCTCCGGGTTCAGCTGAGGTTCCTGCGGCAGGTAGCCGATCTTAATGCCAGGCTGCGGACGGGCTTCACCTTCGATGTCTGTATCGATGCCGGCCATGATGCGCAGCAGGGTGGACTTACCGGCACCGTTGAGACCCAGAACACCGATTTTTGCGCCCGGGAAGAAGCTCAGCGAGATATTTTTAAGAATATGACGTTTCGGCGGGACAACTTTGCCGACACGATGCATGGTATAAACGAATTGAGCCACGTTGGACTTCGCCTCTTTTATCGTGATGAGAATGAATTTCAGCCTCGAAGTGTAGCCTTTTTCACGCCCTAATCCCAGCCAGGAACGTCGGGAGTGTTAAAACGCGCAAGAAAGGTAAAAAAGTGTCCATGACGTGGCGCGTTGTGGGATGCCTGGTTAGCATAAGTTGATGTAACTTTGACGTGGCAAGACGCTGCAACTGACGAAAAACAATGAGGAAGAGCTTGTGGAAAAAGCCAAACGGGTGGTCTGGCGTCTGCTGGCTGCCAGCGTATGCGTAATGGCGGTAAGCCAGGCGGTGCATGCCGATTCACTGGATGAACAACGTAACCGCTATGCCCAGATTAAACAGGCATGGGACAACAAGCAGATGGATACCGTGCAGGCGCTGATGCCGACGCTCAAGGATTATCCGCTGTATCCGTATCTGGAGTATCGCCAGATCACGGACGATCTGATGAACCAGCCGACCGTCACCGTGAATAACTTCATTCAGGCGAACCCGACCCTGCCGCCTGCGCGCACCCTGAAGTCCCGGTTCGTGAACGAGCTTGCCCGTCGCGAAGACTGGCGCGGCCTGCTGGCCTTCAGCCCGGACAAGCCGGGCGCGACGGAAGCGCAGTGTAATTACTATTATGCGAAATGGGCGACCGGTCAGCAGGAGGAAGCCTGGGTCGGTGCGAAAGAGCTGTGGTTGACGGGCAAAAGCCAGCCAAACGCCTGTGACCCGCTGTTCAGCGCCTGGCGCGCCTCGGGCAAGCAGGATCCGCTCTCTTACCTGGAACGTATTCGCCTGGCGATGAAGGCCGGAAACACCCGGCTGGTCACCGTACTGGCGGGCCAGATGCCCGCAGATTATCAGACCATTGCGTCTGCCGTTATCAGTCTTGCAAACGATCCCAATACCGTGCTGACGTTTGCGCGTACCACCGGCGCGACCGATTTTACCCGCCAGATGGCGGCGGTGGCCTTTGCCAGCGTGGCGCGTGATGATGTGGAAAACGCCAGGCTGATGATCCCGCAGCTGGTGCATGCCCAGCAGCTTAATGACGATCAAACTCAGGAGCTGCGCGATATCGTGGCATGGCGACTGATGGGAACAGATGTCACCGACGAACAGGCGCGCTGGCGTGATGATGCGGTGATGCGTTCAAACTCTGTCTCGCTGGTGGAGCGTCGCGTGCGCATGGCGCTGGGAACGGGCGATCGTCGCGGCCTCAATACCTGGCTGGCGCGTCTGCCGATGGATGCCAAAGAGAAAGATGAATGGCGTTACTGGCAGGCAGACCTGCTGCTGGAACGTGGTCGTGACGATGAAGCCAAAGAGATCCTCCACTCCCTGATGCAGCAGCGCGGATTCTACCCGATGGCGGCGGCGCAGCGTCTGGGCGAGGAGTACACCCTGAAGATCGACAAAGCGCCAGCCAACGCGAACCCGGCGCTGACGCAGGGGCCGGAAATGGCGCGCGTGCGCGAGCTGATGTACTGGAATCTGGATAATACCGCGCGCAGCGAATGGGCGAATCTGGTCACCAGCCGTACCACTGATGAGAAAGCGCAGCTTGCCCGCTATGCGTTTGATAATCGCTGGTGGGATCTGAGCGTGCAGGCGACGATCGCCGGCAAACTGTGGGATCATCTCGAAGAGCGTTTCCCGCTGGCTTATAAGGATCTGTTCGATCGCTACACCAGCGGCAAAGATATTCCGCAAAGCTACGCGATGGCCATTGCCCGTCAGGAGAGCGCCTGGAACCCGAAAGTGCGTTCACCAGTGGGTGCCAGCGGCCTGATGCAGATTATGCCGGGCACCGCGACGCACACGGTGAAGATGTTTAATATTCCAGGCTACAGCAGCCCGTCCCAGCTGCTGGATCCGGAGACCAACATCAACATCGGTACCAGCTACTTGCAGTACGTCTATCAGCAGTTCGGTAATAACCGTATCTTCGCGTCAGCGGCGTACAACGCCGGGCCAGGCCGCGTGCGGACATGGCTTGGTAACAGCGCAGGGCGTATCGACGCCGTGGCGTTTGTCGAGAGCATTCCGTTCTCGGAAACGCGCGGCTATGTGAAGAACGTGCTGGCCTATGACGCCTACTATCGCTACTTCATGGGGCAGAAAGATACCCTGATGAGCGATGCCGAGTGGCAGAGACGTTACTGATCGGCGTGGGTTGTGTTATGCTGTACTCGCTAATGAGTACAAGAGGCAGCATAACATGACCCAGCATTCCCCGTATTCCTCGGCCATGGCCGAACAGCGTCATCAGGAGTGGCTTCGTTTTGTGGAGTTGCTCCGCCAGTCTTATGAGCAGGATTTGCATTTACCCCTGATGCAGCTAATGCTCACGCCAGACGAGCGTGAGGCGCTGGGCACGCGCGTGCGGATCATTGAAGAGCTGCTGCGCGGCGAAATGAGCCAGCGCGAGCTGAAAAACGAGCTGGGCGCGGGCATCGCGACCATTACCCGTGGTTCAAACAGCCTGAAGTCGGCGCCCGTTGAGCTGCGCCAGTGGCTGGAAGCGGTGTTGTTGAAAAACGCCTAACGATAGATCGCGTTATGGAACGGGCTTAACGCCAGGATCACTGCCTGATGATAAACGCCTGAACGCGTCAGCGCGCCTGCGGTAAAGACGCCAATCGCCCCTTCTTTACGGCCAATCTCATCAATGCCGGTGTACTGCGACATCACCGGCCCAAGCGCTTCACCCGCGCGGACTTTTTCCAGAATAATCTCCGGCAGCGGCAGGGTGGCTGAACGCGCCTCGCCGCGCTGCTCGCGGCTTTCGATCACCACCCAGCTAAAGGTTGCGCCTTCGTCGATACCGGCTTCAATCGCCACCCAAAAGTCCGCATCCGGGGCCGCAGCTCTGGCATTTGCCACGCGATTTCGTGCGCCAGCGCGCGTTTCCTCGCTGCCAAACGGCTGTTCAGGAACGCCACTCTCGACGCCGATGGCGTCAATATGGCAGGATCCTGCGCCGAAGATCTCGTCAAATGCCCTTAGAATTGCCTGAATTTTGGCAGGATTGGTGGTAGCAGAGACAACATGGTGCATAATTAAGCTCGATTTAAAAAATTCATCGCAGTATAACGGAAAAAAAGCATGTTACAGGTATACCTTGTTCGCCACGGTGAAACGCAGTGGAACGCCGAGCGACGTATTCAAGGCCAGTCAGACAGTCCTCTCACCGACAAAGGTGTGCAGCAAGCGTGGCAGGTGGCGGAGCGTGCCAGAACGCTGGGCATCACTCACGTCATCTCCAGTGATTTAGGCCGCACACAGCAGACGGCACGCATCATCGCCGATGCCTGTGGCTGCGACGTGACCCTCGAACCGCGTCTGCGCGAGCTGGATATGGGCGTGCTGGAAAAACGTCCTATCGATACGCTGACGGAAACCGAAGAAGGCTGGCGCCGCACGCTGGTGAACGGCACTGAAGATGGTCGCATCCCTGAGGGTGAATCCATGCAGGAGCTGAGCGTGCGCATGCATGCCGCGCTGGCCGAGTGCCTGAAACTCCCGGCAGGTAGCCGACCGCTGCTGGTGAGCCACGGTATCGCGCTGGGTTGTCTGGTGAGCACCATTCTGGGACTGCCGGCTTACGCCGAACGCCGTTTGCGTCTGCGCAACTGTTCCATTTCCCGTATCGACTATCAGGAAAGTGCCTGGCTGGCATCGGGGTGGGTGGTTGAGATGGCAGGGGACATTTCGCATCTTGATGCCCCTGCACTGGACGAATTGCAGCGTTAACGACGTACCGGAATCAGGAATTCCATACGCAGATTGATAGGGCCTTCTTCCGGTTTAGCATCTTGCGCCGGATAGTAGCGCTCAATGTCCTGACCTTTACGGCGATTCAGATTCAGCATCGGCATGCAGGTCCCGTAAACGGTCAGGATGAACTCCTGAACGCCCGTTCCTAAACCTTCGTATGAGAACATCACATACTCGCCGCCTTCCAGCACGACAGGCTTCGAGCCATGAATGTAACCGTTCGCCATATCAGGCGTCAGCGCCGTGGTATAGAACACCTCCTGCTCGTCATCTTTTTCCTGGCTTGGATGCGTTTCGTTCAAACCATACAGAATCGGCGGGATCGCCGGAGCATGGCTTAAAAATTCGCGCCAGAACTGAACGCGCATCTGATGGCGGAACTCGGAGATCTGCTCAAGGGAACAGGAGTAGCTCTGCGTGGTGCCGACCAGGTGCGTTTCTGGCAGGGTGATGATTTCATATTTTGGCATCGCAAACTCGCCCAGACGCAGCGGCGGACGCATACCAAAGGAGCTCCAGTCCGGCGAGCGGCGATAAAGCGCTGGCGTTAACGAGAACTGCTTTTTAAAGGCGCGGGTGAAAGTTTGCTGTGAATCGAAACGATATTGCAGGGCAATATCAAGGATTGGTCGCGCGGTCAGGCGCAACGCAACAGCAGACTTTGATAAACGACGTGCGCGAATATAGGCACCGATAGCATGACCGGTGACATCCTTGAACATCCTTTGCAGATGCCACTTGGAATAGCCTGCTTTTGCCGCCACATTATCCAGTGACAATGGCTGGTCGAGATGACCTTCCAGCCAGGTGAGCAGGTCGCGAATAATTCCAGCCTGATCCATATACTATCCTCATCCTTAAAACTGCCGCAGGTGCCTGTTTACAGGTTAGCGGATAATAGCATTTTTTGACGTTTTAGCATTCAGTGTTTTTTTTGCGCATAAATGCTTTTTATGGTGATTTATGTGCGGATATATTCTAATCCTGTGATCTTGCTACATTTTTATCTAACCTGTTGAATAATCGCTCAGCGTAATTTTTTATGAATGGTAACAATATGAAATACAAGGTTTTAGTCTTTGCAGCACTGGCGCTGATGGCAGGGCGCGTGGCGCAGGCGGAGCAAATTGGCTCCGTGGATACCGTGTTTAAAATGTTTGGGCCGGACCACAAAATTGTGGTGGAGGCGTTTGACGATCCGGACGTTAAAAACGTCACCTGCTATGTCAGCCGGGCGAAGACCGGCGGGATTAAAGGCGGCCTGGGGCTGGCTGAAGACACGTCTGACGCGGCCATCTCCTGCCAGCAGGTTGGACCGGTGGAATTGAGTGACAAAATTAAAAACGGCAAAGCGCAGGGCGACGTTGTATTCCAGAAACGGACCTCGTTGGTGTTCAAAAAGCTACAGGTGGTCCGTTTTTATGACGCGAAGCGTAACACCCTGGCTTATCTGGCCTACTCGGACAAAGTCGTGGAAGGCTCACCGAAAAACGCGATTAGCGCGGTGCCGATTATGCCGTGGCATTGATAAAAAAAACGGCGCAAATGCGCCGTTCTTTACTGCGTGACGTGAGGATTACTCCTGGAGGTCACCGCAGAAACGATAGCCTTCACCATGGATCGTGGCGATGATTTCCGGCGTATCAGGCGTAGATTCGAAATGTTTACGAATACGACGGATGGTTACGTCAACGGTACGATCGTGTGGCTTCAACTCACGACCGGTCATTTTCTTCAGCAGTTCTGCACGAGACTGAATCTTGCCCGGGTTCTCGCAGAAGTGCAGCATCGCGCGGAATTCACTGCGCGGCAGTTTGTACTGCTCACCGTTCGGGCTAATCAGCGAACGGCTGTTGATATCAAGTTCCCAGCCGTTGAATTTGTAGCTGTCGACGCTACGACGCTCTTCACTGACCGTACCCAGATTCATGGTGCGGGACAGCAGGTTGCGTGCACGAATGGTTAACTCGCGAGGGTTGAACGGCTTGGTGATGTAGTCATCCGCGCCGATTTCCAGACCAAGAATTTTATCAACCTCGTTGTCACGGCCTGTCAGGAACATCAACGCGACGTTCGCCTGTTCACGCAGTTCGCGCGCCAGAAGAAGCCCGTTTTTGCCCGGCAGGTTGATATCCATAATCACCAGGTTGATATCATTTTCAGAAAGGATCTGATGCATCTCTGCGCCATCGGTCGCTTCAAAGACATCGTAGCCTTCTGCTTCGAAAATGCTCTTTAACGTGTTGCGTGTTACCAACTCGTCTTCAACGATAAGAATGTGCGGGGTCTGCATGTTTGCTACCTAAATTGCCAACTAAATCGAAACAGGAAGTACAAAAGTCCCTGACCTGCCTGATGCATGTCGCAAATTAACATGATCGGCTTAACGTGACTAAAGTACGTAATTGCGTTCTTGATGCACTTTCCATCAACGTCAACAACATCATTAGCTTGGTCGTGGGTACTTTCCCTTTGGACCCGACAGTGTCAAAAACGGCTGTCATCCTAACCATTTTAACAGCAACATAACAGGCTAAGTGACACCGGACACCCAATAAAACTACGCTTCGTTGACATATATCAAGTTCAATTGTAGCACGTTAACAGTTTGATGAAATCATCGTAGCTGAATGCTAGCCTTTGTCACAATTTTTCAATAAACCAACTAGTTGCGGACATTGATTGATAAACGGTACGAATCCAATCAGAAAAGAGTATTCATATGGTCATTATCATTACAAAACATAAGGATAATGGTCTTCTGTTAACATTCTAACTGATTGTTCAGCCACAAAATAGTTTAGCTTTTTTTAATTGTTATGAAACGCTATTTCGGTGATTTGTGTTGCAAAAATGTAAATTCGTGCTGCGTAATATGTTGAACTGAATCACATTTTTACCTGCTAACTGATTAAAAAGAGAGCGTAAATGCATCTGTCGATTGTGCTGGTGGCACCAGCAAGAGCTGAAAATATTGGCGCTGCGGCGCGTGCCATGAAGACTATGGGTTTTACCGATTTGCGTATTGTGGACAGCACGGCGCATCTGGAGCCTGCTGCGCGCTGGGTGGCGCACGGTTCGGGTGATATTCTCGATAATATAACCACTTACGCTACGCTCGCCGACGCACTCCACGATATTTCATTTACCGTCGCGACGACCGCGCGCAGCCGGGCGAAGTTTCACTATTACGCCACGCCTGCTGAACTGGTGCCGATGCTGGAAGAGAAAAGCCAGTGGCTGGAGAAAGCCGCGCTGGTGTTTGGGCGAGAAGATTCCGGGCTGACTAACGAAGAGCTGGCGCTGGCTGACGTGCTGACGGGCGCGCCGATGGTGGCGGATTACCCGTCACTCAATCTGGGGCAGGCGGTGATGGTCTATTGCTATCAATTAGCATCCTTAATACAAATTTCTCAGCCACCGGTGACAGTTTCGGATGAAAACCAGCTGGCGGCACTGCGTGTTCGTGCAGATAAGCTTCTTGCGCAGTTGGGCGTCGCTGACGATCAAAAAATGGTGGACTGGTTACAGCAGCGCCTGGGGCGTCTTGAACAGCGTGACACGGCAATGCTGCACCGATTGCTTCATGATATTGAAAAAAAATTAGCGGAGTAAAATAGTGCCATAGGTTTTTATTATGGCCGATCCTGCTGATGTCTGGGGTTGCAACTGGGGTATTCCGATGAAAATAAATCTGCGCGCAGCGGGACGTGAGAATGTCCCGAATTGTGATCGAATTAAAAATTCATTGACTTAAGGGGCTCGATCCTTTAACCCTAAAAGAATAGAGCACAGACAGATAATAATGACAGAGTACACAACATCCATGAAACGCATCAGCATCACCACCATTACTACAACCATCATCATTACCACAGGTAACGATGCGGGCTGACGCGTACAGGAAAAACAGAAAAAAGCCCGCACCTGAACAGTGCGGGCTTTTTTTTCGGCTAAAGGAAATGAGGTAGAACCATGCGAGTGTTGAAGTTCGGCGGTACGTCAGTGGCAAATGCAGAACGTTTTCTGCGTGTTGCCGATATCCTGGAAAGCAACGCCAGGCAGGGGCAGGTTGCCACCGTGCTCTCTGCCCCGGCCAAAATCACGAACCACCTGGTGGCGATGATTGAAAAAACCATCGGTGGTCAGGATGCACTGCCGAATATCAGCGACGCCGAGCGTATCTTCGCCGATCTGCTTCAGGGGCTGGCCGACGCCCAGCCTGGTTTCCCGCTGGCGCAGCTGAAAAGCACCGTTGAACTTGAATTTGCCCAGATTAAACACGTTCTTCACGGTATCAGCCTGCTTGGCCAGTGCCCGGACAGCATCAACGCGGCGCTGATTTGCCGGGGTGAAAAACTCTCTATCGCCATCATGGCAGGCGTGCTGGAAGCGCGCGGTCACCACGTGACGGTCATCGATCCGGTTGAAAAACTGCTGGCTGTGGGCCACTACCTTGAATCCACCGTCGACATTGCCGAGTCGACACGCCGTATTGCGGCGAGCAAAATCCCGTCTGACCATATGATCCTGATGGCAGGCTTTACCGCCGGTAACGAGAAGGGCGAACTGGTGGTGCTGGGGCGTAACGGCTCTGACTACTCCGCTGCGGTGCTGGCGGCCTGTTTACGCGCAGACTGTTGTGAGATCTGGACTGATGTCGACGGCGTTTATACCTGCGATCCGCGCCAGGTGCCGGATGCCAGGCTGCTGAAGTCGATGTCGTACCAGGAAGCGATGGAGCTTTCCTACTTCGGCGCTAAAGTTCTTCACCCGCGTACCATCTCCCCGATTGCCCAGTTCCAGATCCCTTGCCTGATTAAGAATACCGGTAATCCGCAGGCGCCGGGTACGCTGATTGGCGCCAGCGCGGATGAAGATGACCTGCCGGTGAAAGGCATTTCTAACCTCAATAACATGGCGATGTTCAGCGTCTCCGGCCCGGGGATGAAGGGCATGGTCGGCATGGCGGCACGCGTCTTTGCCGCTATGTCCCGCAACGGGATCTCCGTGGTGCTGATCACGCAGTCTTCTTCCGAATACAGCATCAGCTTCTGCGTTCCGCAGGGCGATTGCCTGCGCGCCCGTCGCGCGCTGGAAGAAGAGTTCTATCTGGAGCTGAAAGAAGAGCTGCTGGAGCCGCTTTCCATTCAGGAGCGTCTGGCGATTATCTCGGTGGTCGGCGACGGTATGCGCACCCTGCGCGGTATCTCCGCCAAATTCTTTGCCGCGCTGGCGCGGGCCAATATCAATATCGTGGCTATTGCCCAGGGCTCATCCGAGCGTTCCATTTCCGTTGTCGTGGATAACGATGACGCCACTACCGGCGTGCGCGTGGTGCATCAGATGCTGTTCAACACCGACCAGGTGATTGAGCTGTTCCTGGTGGGCGTCGGCGGCGTCGGCGGCGCGCTGCTGGAGCAGGTAAAGCGTCAGCAGGAGTGGCTTAAGAAGAAACATATCGATCTGCGCGTCTGCGGCATTGCGAACTCGAAAGCGTTGCTGACTAACGTCCACGGTCTGAACCTGGAAAACTGGCAGGCGGAGCTGGAAGAGGCGAAAGAGCCGTTTAACCTGGGCCGCCTGATCCGTCTGGTGAAAGAATATCACCTGCTTAACCCGGTGATCGTTGACTGTACCTCCAGCCAGGCGGTGGCCGATCAGTACGCGGATTTCCTGCGCGAAGGTTTCCACGTGGTGACGCCGAACAAAAAGGCCAACACCTCGTCGATGGATTACTATCACCAGCTGCGTCTGGCGGCGAGTAAGTCGCGCCGCAAGTTTCTGTATGACACCAACGTGGGCGCGGGCCTGCCGGTCATCGAGAACCTGCAAAACCTGCTGAACGCGGGCGACGAACTACAGCGTTTCTCCGGCATCCTCTCCGGCTCCCTGTCGTTTATCTTCGGCAAGCTGGACGAAGGGATGAGCCTGTCGGAAGCCACCCGCGCCGCGCGCGAGCTGGGTTACACCGAGCCGGATCCGCGGGACGACCTCTCCGGTATGGACGTGGCGCGTAAGCTGCTGATCCTGGTGCGCGAGACCGGCCGCGAGCTGGAGCTTTCTGATATCGTGATTGAGCCAGTGCTGCCAGCAGAATTTGATGACAGCGGTGACGTCAGCGCCTTTATGGCGAATTTACCTCAGCTTGACGATGCCTTTGCCGCACGCGTTGCGAAAGCCCGTGATGAAGGTAAGGTATTGCGCTATGTTGGCAACATTGAAGAAGACGGCGTCTGCCGGGTGAAGATTGCCGAAGTGGATGGCAACGATCCGCTGTACAAGGTGAAAAACGGCGAGAACGCTCTGGCGTTCTACAGCCATTATTATCAGCCACTGCCGCTGGTGCTTCGCGGCTATGGCGCAGGGAATGATGTGACGGCGGCAGGTGTGTTTGCCGATCTGCTGCGTACCCTGTCATGGAAGTTAGGAGTTTAAGATGGTTAAAGTATATGCCCCGGCTTCCAGCGCCAATATGAGCGTCGGATTTGACGTGCTGGGCGCGGCGGTAACGCCGGTGGACGGTTCGCTGCTGGGCGATACGGTTACGGTTGAGGCGGCAGAGCGCTTCAGCCTGAATAACATCGGCCGTTTCGCCAGTAAGCTGCCGTCTGAACCGCGCGAGAATATCGTTTATCAGTGCTGGGAACGCTTCTGTCAGGAGATTGGCAAAAACGTGCCGGTCGCCATGACGCTGGAAAAGAGCATGCCGATTGGTTCGGGGCTGGGCTCGAGCGCCTGCTCGGTGGTCGCCGCGCTGGTGGCGATGAATGAGCACTGCGGCAAGCCGCTGAACAACAGCCGTCTGCTGGCGCTGATGGGCGAGCTGGAAGGGCGCATCTCCGGCAGCATTCATTATGATAACGTGGCGCCGTGCTTCCTTGGCGGCATGCAGCTGATGATTGAAGAAAATGGCATCATCAGCCAGCAGGTGCCAGGGTTTGATGAGTGGCTGTGGGTGCTGGCCTATCCGGGCATTAAAGTGTCTACTGCCGAAGCGCGTGCGATCCTGCCGGCGCAGTATCGTCGTCAGGACTGTATTGCCCACGGGCGTCATCTGGCGGGCTTTATTCATGCCTGCTACACCCGACAGCCGCAGCTGGCGGCGAAACTGATGAAAGACGTTATTGCCGAGCCGTATCGCACGAAGCTGCTGCCGGGCTTTAACGAAGCGCGACAGGCATCCATGGATATCGGCGCACAGGCGTGCGGCATCTCCGGCTCCGGCCCGACGCTGTTCGCCTTATGCGACAAGCCAGACACCGCGCAGCGCGTGGCGGACTGGCTCTCTAAACACTACCTGCAAAATCAGGAAGGCTTTGTTCATATTTGCCGTCTGGACACGGCTGGCGCACGAGTACTGGGATAACGAATGAAACTCTACAACCTTAAAGATCATAACGAGCAGGTCAGCTTTGCGCAGGCGGTAACGCAGGGGCTGGGCAAAAATCAGGGGCTGTTCTTCCCCCACGACCTGCCGGAATTTCAGCTGACCGAAATCGATGAACTGCTGAAGCAGGACTTTGTCACCCGCAGCACCAAAATTCTGTCTGCGTTTATCGGCGACGAAATCCCACAGGAGCTGCTGGAAGAGCGCGTGCGTGCGGCGTTTGCTTTCCCGGCGCCGGTGAAGCAGGTGGAGCCTGACGTTGGCTGTCTGGAGCTGTTCCACGGCCCGACGCTGGCGTTCAAAGATTTCGGCGGTCGCTTTATGGCGCAGATGCTGACCCACATCAGCGGCGACAAACCGGTGACCATTCTGACCGCGACTTCAGGCGATACCGGTGCGGCGGTGGCCCATGCGTTCTACGGCCTGAAAAACGTCCGCGTGGTGATCCTCTATCCGAAAGGCAAAATCAGCCCGCTTCAGGAAAAACTGTTCTGCACCCTTGGGGGCAACATTGAAACCGTGGCGATCGACGGCGATTTCGATGCCTGTCAGGCGCTGGTGAAGCAAGCCTTCGATGACGAAGAGCTGAAGGCGGCGCTGGGGCTGAACTCTGCCAACTCCATCAACATCAGCCGTCTGCTGGCGCAGATCTGCTACTACTTCGAAGCGGTGGCGCAGTTGCCGCAGGGCGCGCGCAATCAGCTGGTGGTTTCCGTGCCAAGCGGGAACTTCGGCGACCTGACGGCAGGCCTGCTGGCGAAATCACTCGGCCTGCCGGTGAAGCGCTTTATCGCCGCCACCAACGCCAACGACACCGTGCCGCGTTTCCTGAAGGACGGAAAATGGGCGCCGAACGCGACTCAGGCCACGCTCTCCAATGCGATGGATGTGTCACAGCCTAACAACTGGCCGCGTGTGGAAGAGCTGTTCCGCCGTAAGGTCTGGCGTCTGGGAGATCTGGGTTACGCAGCGGTGACGGACGAAACCACGAAAGCCACCATGCGCGAGCTGAAAGCGGTGGGCTATACCTCTGAGCCGCACGCGGCGATTGCCTATCGTGCCCTGCGCGATCAGCTTCAACCGGGTGAGTATGGCCTGTTCCTCGGCACCGCCCATCCGGCCAAGTTCAAAGAGAGTGTGGAAGCGATCCTGGGGGAAACGCTGCCGCTGCCAAAAGAGCTGGCCGAGCGTGCCGACCTGCCGCTGCTGTCTCATGAGCTGCCCGCAGACTTTGCCGCGCTGCGTAAGCTGATGATGACCCGAGCGTAAGTTTGTTGCCCGGTGGCGGCTACGCCTTACCGGGCCTACAACGGCTCAGAACGTAGGCCGGGTAAGCGCAGCGCCACCCGGCTTTTTTATGGAGAAATTAAGGAGAAAAACAGCAGGAAAAAAGCAGAAATTCCCAATAAATGCGGTCACTTAGCGTTTAGGATTGCAGAGAATAACATCCCCCGTTCCCATCACGTACTCTCCTTACATCGGCCCACGTTGGGCAAGAAGAATAAGGAGTCACCTATGTCTACCCTGAAACCTGCACTTATCGCGCTTTCACTGATGCTGGTCGCTCCCATGGCGGTGCAGGCAGCTGAGATCACCCTCGTGCCCGCGGTAAAACTGCAAATTGGCGATCGGGATAATAACGGGCACTACTGGGATGGCGGCCGCTGGCGCGACCATGACTGGTGGAAAGCACACTATGACTGGCGCGATAACCACTGGCGTCCGCACGATGAACATCGCGATCGTGACGATCACCACCGTCATGACGAGCGCCGCCCGGGCCCGGACCGGAAGCACCATTAACATAAACCCCGCCAGCTGGCGGGGTTGTCTTTTATTGCTCGTGACGCTTAAACACCAGCTCGTTTTTTCCTGACGATGCCTCGTCGAAGAAATACCCTTCACTGTTAAAGCCGGTGAGCTGCTCTGGCTTCGTCAGGCGGTTTTGAATGATGAAGCGGCTCATCAGACCGCGCGCTTTTTTGGCGTAGAAGCTGATTACTTTAAATTTGCCGTTTTTCTCGTCGAGGAATACCGGCTTGATAATGTCCGCATCCAGCTTTTTCGGTTTCACCGATTTGAAGTACTCATCGGAGGCCAGGTTGATCACCACGTTGTCCCCCTGGGCTTGCAGCGCCGCGTTAAGCTTGTCGGTAATGACATCGCCCCAGAACTGGTACAGATCTTTACCTTTAGCGTTTTCCAGGCGGATACCCATCTCCAGACGATACGGCTGCATCAGATCCAGCGGGCGCAGCACCCCGTACAGGCCGGATAACATGCGCAGATGCTGCTGGGCAAAATCGAAATCGGCTTCGCTAAACGTTTCTGCTTGCAGGCCAGTGTAGACGTCACCTTTGAAGGCCAACAGCGCCTGGCGGGCGTTGGCGGGCGTGAAGTCAGGCTGCCACTCATGAAAACGGGTGGCGTTCAGGTCGGCAAGTTTATCGCTGATGCTCATCAGCGAAGCGATTTGCGGAGCCGAAAGCTTACGCGCTTCGTGGATCAACTGTTGCGAGTAGTCCAGCAATTCCGGCTGGGTATAACGCTCAGTGGCGAGCGGGCTCTGGTAGTCGAGCGTTTTGGCAGGTGAAATCAGAATCAGCATATCCAGTCCTTGCAGGAAATTTAGAGCGACTTTAACAAAAAATCGCCCTGAATTGATCGATAGCTGTTATTGCCGCGGCAAATCATCCCAGGTGCCAGGGGCAATTTGTGACTCGATTTCGGGATAGCGTGAGGCGTCAAAGACGGGCTGTACGCCGAGCTTGCGCTGACGCAGATAATCGCGCGCGATCAGCGCCACAACCGGTGAAAGCAGCAAAATGGCCGTCAGGTTCGTGATGGCCATCAGCGCCATGATGACGTCCGCTATTTGCCAGACCAACGGCATACTGAGCAGGGAGCCGACGAAAACCATTCCCAGCACACCCGCGCGAAGGACGTTGCGGGTCAGACGCGAATTGACTTTCAGGAAGATAAGGTTGTTTTCGGCATAGATATAGTTCACCGCAATGGAACTAAAGGCAAAAAGTCCCACGACAAGTGCGACAAGGCCCGCGCCCCAGCCGCCGACGAGGGAGACCAGCGCCTGTTGTACCCAATGAATGCCTGCCGTACTACCGGACGGTTGCTCAGCGGCACCGGCCAGCAGCATGATCATCGCGCTGGCGGAGCAGATAACAATGGTGTCTGTGAAGACGCCAATCATCTGTACAATGCCCTGCGCGGCGGGATGCGGGGGCCAGGATGCGGCCGCTGCGGCGGCATTCGGCGTGGAGCCCATTCCCGCTTCGTTGGAGAACATGCCTCGCTGAAAACCCGCAGTGAGAGCCTGGCTAAGGGTGTAACCCAACGCGCCTGAAGCCGCTTCGCGCCAGCCGAACGCGCTTTGGAAAATGGTGACGATGACGTTCGGCACCTCGTCAATATGTATCGCGCATACCATCACGCTGGTGGACACCCACAGCAGCGCCATCAGCGGAACCAGCCACTGCATCAGGCGGGCAACCCCTTTGAGCCCGGTCACAATGGTCAGCAGGGTGAGAAGGGCAAGCGCGCCGCCCGTCAGCCACTCCGGACAATTAAAGGCAAAGCGCAGCGCGTGGGCGACGGAATTTGCCTGAACGGTATTGAAAATAAGGCCATAGGCAATCAGCAAAAAGATCGAGAACAGAACGCCCATCCAGCGCATTCCCAACCCGCGAGCCATATACCAGGCGGGACCGCCGCGAAACTGACCTTTGCCGTCTTTTTCTTTGTAGAGCTGTGCAAGCGAGCATTCAGCAAAGGAGGTGGCCATACCGATAATCGCCGTCACCCACATCCAGAATACCGCGCCCGGACCGCCCGCGCCGATCGCCAGCGCGACACCGGCCAGGTTACCGCTGCCGACGCGCGCGGCAAGGCTAGTACAGAGCGCCTGAAACGATGTCAGGCCGCCCGGCTGTGGGGTGACGCTGTTTTTCAGACTTCTGCCAAATTTGCGGATATAGCGAAACTGAATCAGCCCGCTGCGCCACGTAAACCAGATACCTGCTCCAGAAAGCAGGTATATCATGATCGAACCCCAGAGGACTTCGTTAATAATGAAAAAGAAATCAGGCACTAACGTCCCTCTTGTTGATGCCAAAGTGAATATGTAAGCGCTACCACTGAGTGTGCATGCTGTTACTTAGCAGCCTGTTAATATTCTGAGTTTATCATACTCTGCCTAAGCGCACTGTCTGCGGTTGCGCTGCCTCTCACTCGTGTTATCATCAGGGCAGACCGGTTACATCCCCCTAACAAGTAAACCTGTCATTTTTCCGCTGCTGGCAAGCTGTCGGTAGTGTGAATTATCCAGGGCACGTTAAAAGAGAAACACTATCATGACGGATAAATTGACCTCCCTTCGTCAGTTCACCACTGTCGTCGCTGACACCGGAGATATTGCGGCAATGAAGCTGTACCAGCCGCAGGATGCCACAACCAACCCTTCTCTGATCCTTAACGCCGCGCAGATCCCTGAGTATCGCAAACTGATCGACGAGGCGGTGACCTGGGCAAAAGCACAGAGCAATGACCGCGCGCAGCAGGTTGTGGATGCCACTGACAAACTGGCAGTGAACATCGGTCTGGAAATCCTGAAGCTCGTTCCTGGCCGTATCTCTACCGAAGTTGATGCTCGCCTGTCCTACGACACCGAAGCCTCTATCGCCAAAGCAAAACGCCTGATCAAACTGTACAACGATGCGGGCATCAGCAACGACCGTATCCTGATCAAACTGGCCTCTACCTGGCAGGGCATCCGCGCCGCTGAGCAGCTGGAAAAAGAAGGCATCAACTGTAACCTGACTCTGCTGTTCTCCTTCGCACAGGCGCGTGCATGTGCCGAAGCTGGCGTATACCTGATTTCTCCGTTCGTGGGCCGTATTCTGGACTGGTACAAAGCCAACACCGACAAGAAAGAGTACGCGGCGTCTGAAGATCCAGGCGTGATTTCTGTGACTGAAATCTACGAATACTACAAACAGCACGGCTATGAGACCGTTGTTATGGGCGCAAGCTTCCGTAACGTCGGCGAAATCATCGAGCTGGCTGGCTGTGACCGCCTGACCATCGCCCCTGCGCTGCTGAAAGAGCTGGCAGAAAGCGAAGGTGCTATCGAGCGTAAACTGTCTTACACCGGCGAAGTGAAAGCGCGCCCTGAGCGTATCACCGAGTCCGAGTTCCTGTGGCAGCACAACCAGGATCCAATGGCCGTAGATAAACTGGCGGACGGTATCCGTAAGTTTGCTATCGACCAGGAAAAACTGGAAAAAATGATCGGCGACCTGCTGTAATCATTCTGCGTGACCGGGTTCCCGGTCACGCGTCTTTCCCCCGCCTCTGTCTGAATTTTCTCTCTGCGTGTATCATTCCCTTTAATCAGTACTTTTTGAATGGAATGGATATGAATACCTTACGCATCGGCTTAGTGTCGATTTCTGACCGCGCCTCCAGCGGTGTTTATCAGGATAAAGGCATCCCTGCTCTGGAAGCGTGGCTGGGCAGCGCGCTCACTACCCCGTTTGAGATCCAGACTCGCCTGATCCCGGATGAGCAGCCGATCATTGAGCAAACCCTGTGTGAGCTGGTGGATGAGATGAGCTGCCACCTTGTGCTGACGACGGGCGGCACCGGCCCCGCGCGCCGCGATGTGACACCGGACGCGACGCTGGCTATCGCCGATCGTGAAATGCCGGGCTTCGGTGAACAGATGCGCCAGATCAGTCTACACTTTGTCCCGACGGCCATTCTTTCCCGTCAGGTCGGGGTGATCCGCAAACAGGCGCTGATCCTGAACCTGCCGGGGCAGCCGAAGTCGATAAAAGAGACGCTGGAAGGGGTAAAAGCCGAGGACGGAAGCGTTATCGTCCACGGTATCTTTGCAAGTGTACCGTATTGTATACAACTGCTTGACGGTCCGTACGTGGAAACTGACGGCAACGTGGTAGCAGCATTTCGCCCTAAAAGCGCTCGCCGCGAAACAATCTCCTGAAAATGATTAAAATGTGACATAAGCGCCAGCCGCAGTAGCGTGTAAATGGATTTACGATATAGTAATTTTTTCTTTACGATTGCTGTAAAAATAATCCACAACACATGCACAATGGTTCGCTATGTCACATAATACCCGACCTCTGAATCGACAGGACTACAAAACCCTCACGCTCGCTGCCCTGGGCGGCGCGCTGGAGTTTTACGATTTCATCATCTTTGTCTTCTTCGCCGCCGTTGTGGGGGCGCTGTTTTTCCCGGCGGATATACCGGAATGGCTGCGTCAGGTGCAAACCTTCGGCATTTTCGCTGCCGGGTATCTGGCGCGTCCGCTGGGCGGCATTGTCATGGCGCACTTTGGCGATCTGGTTGGGCGCAAGAAGATGTTTACCCTCAGCATCCTGCTTATGGCCGTGCCGACGCTGGCGATTGGCCTTTTGCCTACCTATGAGTCGATGGGCATTATCGCCCCGTTATTGCTGCTGCTGATGCGTATTCTCCAGGGCGCGGCCATCGGCGGGGAAGTGCCTGGCGCGTGGGTGTTTGTCGCTGAGCACGTCCCGGTGCGCCGCATCGGCATTGCGTGCGGAACGCTGACCGCAGGGCTGACGATCGGGATCCTGCTTGGCTCCGTAGTTGCAACCATCATCAATACCAGCATGACGCAACAGGCCGTTCACGACTGGGGCTGGCGTATACCGTTCCTGCTGGGCGGGGCGTTTGGGCTGGTGGCAATGTACCTGCGACGCTGGTTGCAGGAGACGCCTATATTTCTGGAAATGCAGCAGCGGAAGGCGCTGGCGCAAGAACTGCCGGTGAAAACCGTAGTAGTGCGGCATAAAAAAGCGGTAGTCGTGTCGATGCTTCTGACCTGGCTGCTGTCTGCGGGTATCGTGGTGGTCATTTTGATGTCGCCGGTCTGGCTGCAAAAACAGTACGGTTTTGCGCCTGCCGTGACGTTACAGGCGAACAGTATCGCGACAATTATGCTCTGCTTTGGCTGTCTGGCCGCCGGGCTGGCGGCGGATCGTTTCGGCGCCAGCGTGACCTTTATTGTCGGCAGCCTGCTGCTGGCCGCGTCGAGCTGGGCATTCTATCATCTTGCGGGCACCCATCCTGAACAGCTGTTCCTGCTGTACGGTGTCGTCGGGCTGTGTGTGGGCGTCGTTGGCGCCGTACCGTACGTGATGGTCCGCGCCTTTCCGCCGGAGGTACGCTTCACCGGAATCTCTTTCTCTTATAACGTCTCGTATGCCATTTTCGGCGGGCTGACCCCGATTGTGGTGACGGTGTTGATGGGGCTGTCGCCCCTTGCACCTGCGTGGTACGTGCTGGCGTTATCGCTGATGGGGCTGGTATTGGGGATGTGGCTTCGCCAGTCAGAGGGACGTCGTGCCCGCGACGCGGGCACGACAGAGGGATCAGTGTTTTTCACCAATCGGTAGAATGGTGCGGTCGAACTGCTCGTTCAGCACTTCACCCATGGCCAGGTAGATTGCGCTTGCGCCGCAAACCAGACCGACCCAGCCGGCAACGTGAACGATGCCTTCGTTATCCGCCAGGTGACCGATGGCCAGCAGGGCGAACAGGACGGTCAGGCTCAGGAAGACGAATTGCAGCGCGCGGTTCGCCTTGAGGGTGCCAAAGAACATGAACAGGGTGAACACGCTCCACAGTCCCAGGTACACGCCCAGGAAATGGGCGTTTGCCGCCTCCGCCAGGCCCATTTTAGGCATCAGCAGAATCGCGACCAGAGTCAGCCAGAAAGAACCGTAAGAGGTAAAGGCGGTTAAGCCGAAGGTGTTGCCTTTCTTATATTCCAGCAGGCCCGCAAAGATTTGTGCGATACCGCCGTAAAAAATGCCCATCGCCAGGATAATGCCGTCCATCGGGAACATCCCGATATTGTGCAGGTTCAGCAGAATGGTGGTCATGCCAAAACCCATCAGGCCCAGCGGAGCCGGATTAGCCAACTTAGTGTTGCCCATAAGTCCTCAAAAAATCATCATTAATATGGTGAAATGGTTAAACCCGCGCCAGTTCTCCCTGACGGGGCGCGGCATCATAATGGGCGGCATCGACGCCGTCTATGATCTCATCGGGGTGAAATTAAAAAATTTTTTATCCTTCCCCCTTGATGGATGCCGTTGTGACCCCATCTTGTAAGCAACCGCAGTGTGTGGACCTGAAAAAAATCAAATCTGGGCAGTTGAAAAAGCACGTTCTGCCCTTATTACAGGTACACAACCACATGTTGACTGAATTTTTAGTGGAGACGTTTAGATGGGTAAAATTATTGGTATCGACCTGGGTACTACCAACTCTTGTGTAGCGATTATGGATGGCACTACTGCACGTGTGCTGGAGAACGCCGAGGGCGATCGCACCACGCCTTCTATCATTGCTTATACCCAGGATGGTGAAACTCTGGTTGGTCAGCCGGCTAAACGTCAGGCAGTGACAAACCCGCAAAACACCCTGTTTGCGATCAAACGCCTGATTGGCCGCCGCTTCCAGGACGAAGAAGTTCAGCGTGACGTTTCCATCATGCCTTACAAAATCATCGCAGCCGATAACGGCGATGCATGGCTTGATGTGAAAGGCACCAAAACTGCACCTCCGCAGATCTCTGCTGAAGTGCTGAAGAAAATGAAGAAAACTGCGGAAGATTACCTGGGTGAACCGGTAACTGAAGCTGTTATCACCGTACCTGCTTACTTCAACGATGCTCAGCGTCAGGCAACCAAAGATGCTGGCCGTATCGCAGGCCTGGAAGTAAAACGTATCATCAACGAACCAACCGCAGCAGCACTGGCTTACGGTCTGGATAAAGAAGTTGGCAACCGTACTATCGCGGTTTACGACCTGGGTGGTGGTACCTTCGATATTTCTATTATCGAAATCGACGATGTTGACGGCGAAAAAACCTTCGAAGTTCTGGCAACCAACGGTGATACCCACCTGGGTGGTGAAGACTTCGATACCCGTCTGATCAACTACCTCGTTGACGAGTTCAAGAAAGATCAGGGCATTGACCTGCGTAACGACCCGCTGGCTATGCAGCGCCTGAAAGAAGCCGCTGAGAAAGCGAAGATCGAGCTGTCTTCCGCTCAGCAGACCGACGTGAACCTGCCTTACATCACCGCAGACGCGACCGGTCCAAAACACATGAACATCAAAGTGACCCGTGCGAAACTGGAAAGCCTGGTAGAAGACCTGGTGAACCGTTCTATCGAGCCACTGAAAGTTGCATTGCAGGACGCTGGCCTGTCCGTGTCTGACATTCAGGACGTTATCCTGGTAGGTGGTCAGACTCGTATGCCGATGGTTCAGAAGAAAGTGGCTGAATTCTTTGGTAAAGAGCCACGTAAAGACGTGAACCCGGACGAAGCGGTTGCTATCGGTGCTGCGGTTCAGGGTGGTGTACTGACCGGTGAAGTGAAAGACGTACTGCTGCTGGACGTTACCCCGCTGTCTCTGGGTATCGAAACCATGGGTGGCGTGATGACTCCGCTCATCAACAAAAACACCACTATCCCGACGAAACACAGCCAGGTGTTCTCTACCGCTGAAGACAACCAGTCTGCGGTAACCATCCATGTGATTCAGGGTGAGCGTAAGCGCGCGGCGGATAACAAATCTCTGGGTCAGTTCAACCTGGACGGTATTAACCCGGCACCACGCGGCATGCCACAGATCGAAGTCACCTTCGACATCGATGCTGACGGTATCCTGCACGTGTCTGCGAAAGACAAAAACAGCGGTAAAGAACAGAAGATTACCATCAAGGCATCTTCTGGCCTGAACGAAGCGGAAATCGAAAAAATGGTTCGTGATGCCGAAGCTAACGCGGAATCCGACCGTAAGTTTGAAGAGCTGGTTCAGACCCGTAACCAGGGTGACCATCTGCTGCACAGCACCCGTAAGCAGGTTGAAGAAGCGGGCGATAAACTGCCAGCGGAAGACAAAACTGCAATCGAAACTGCACTGAGCGCGCTGGAAACGTCTCTGAAAGGCGAAGACAAAGCGGACATCGAAGCGAAGATGCAGGAGCTGGCACAGGTTTCTCAGAAGCTGATGGAAATCGCTCAGCAGCAGCACGCACAGCAGCAGGCGGGCGCTGATGCTTCGGCGAACAACGCGAAAGACGACGATGTTGTCGACGCTGAGTTCGAAGAAGTGAAAGACAAAAAATAATCGCCCTGATGCAGGGTAAGTAATCGGCACGGGCGTAGGAGAATTCTCCACGCCCGTGCTCGCATGTTAAGGGGCTTAAAAAAACCAATGGCAAAGCAAGACTATTACGAGATTTTAGGCGTTCCGAAAACTGCGGAAGAGCGTGAAATCAAAAAGGCGTATAAGCGCCTGGCCATGAAATTCCACCCTGACCGTAATCAGGGTGACAAAGAGGCTGAAGCCAAATTTAAAGAGATTAAAGAAGCCTACGAAGTCCTGACCGATGCACAAAAACGTGCGGCCTATGATCAGTACGGACACGCGGCCTTTGAACAGGGCGGCATGGGCGGCGGTGGATTTGGTGGCGGCGGCTTCGGCGGCGGCGCTGATTTCAGCGATATCTTTGGTGATGTATTTGGCGATATCTTCGGTGGCGGGCGTGGCCGTCAGCGCGCGGCGCGCGGCGCAGACCTGCGCTATAACATGGACCTGACGCTGGAAGAAGCGGTTCGTGGCGTCACCAAAGAGATCCGTATTCCGACGCTGGAAGAGTGTGACGTTTGCCACGGCAGCGGTGCGAAAGCGGGGACTCAGCCACAGACCTGCCCAACCTGTCACGGTTCCGGTCAGGTGCAGATGCGCCAGGGCTTCTTCGCGGTGCAGCAGGCCTGTCCGCACTGTCATGGTCGCGGTACGCTGATTAAAGATCCGTGCACCAAATGTCATGGTCACGGTCGCGTGGAGAAAACCAAAACGCTGTCCGTTAAGATCCCGGCAGGCGTCGATACGGGCGACCGCATCCGTCTGGCAGGTGAGGGTGAAGCCGGCGAGCACGGCGCACCGGCAGGCGATCTGTACGTTCAGGTTCAGGTGAAGCAGCACGCCATCTTCGAGCGTGAAGGTAACAACCTGTACTGTGAAGTGCCGATCAACTTTGCGATGGCGGCGCTGGGCGGCGAAATCGAAGTGCCGACGCTGGACGGTCGCGTTAACCTGAAAATCCCTGGCGAAACCCAGACCGGGAAACTGTTCCGCATGCGCGGCAAAGGCGTTAAATCCGTTCGCGGTGGCGCGCAGGGTGACCTGTTATGCCGCGTGGTCGTGGAAACGCCGGTCGGCCTGAACGATAAGCAGAAACAGCTGCTGAAAGAGCTTCAGGAAAGCTTTGGTGGCCCGACAGGTGAGAAAAACAGCCCGCGCTCCAAAAGCTTCTTCGATGGCGTCAAAAAATTCTTCGACGATTTAACCCGCTAACCCGCCAGCTGGTTACTATCATTTAAAGCCCGGAAGCGATTCCGGGCTTTTTGCTTTATAGCGTTATACCTCGGTTAAACTGAATCTATAACCAATATTAATCTGTTTTTACCGATCTGTTTGCGCTGATATTATGGTTTTACCGAGGTATTGTTGTAAAAGAGAGTTTAAACGTGAAATTACTACACCGTTTCTTTAGCAGTGAGGCATCCGGCGGCGTTATCCTGATTATTGCTGCTGCGGCTGCCATGCTGCTCGCCAATATGGGCATGACACGCGATCTCTATCACGCATTTCTGGAAACGCCCGTCGAGCTGAAGGTCGGGGCGCTGGAAATTAATAAGAACATGCTGCTGTGGATCAACGATGCGCTGATGGCGGTGTTCTTCCTGCTGGTGGGCCTGGAAGTTAAACGTGAGCTGGTGAGCGGTTCGCTTGCCAGCCGTCAGCGTGCGGCGTTTCCGGTGATCGCGGCTATTGGCGGGATGATCGTTCCGGCGTTGCTCTTTCTCGCATTTGCGTGGCAGGATCCGGTTGCTCGTGACGGCTGGGCGATCCCGGCCGCAACGGATATCGCGTTTGCGCTCGGGGTCTTAGCCTTGCTCGGTAGCCGCGTCCCGGTAGCACTGAAAATTTTCCTGATGGCGCTGGCGATTATCGATGATCTTGGCGCTATCGTGATTATCGCGCTGTTCTACACCAGCGATCTGTCCGTTCTGTCGCTGAGCGTGGCGGCCGTGGCTATTGCGGTGCTGGCGTTGCTGAACGTCTTCAACGTTCGACGCACGGGGATTTATATTCTGGTGGGGATGGTGCTGTGGACGGCGGTGCTGAAGTCTGGCGTGCATGCCACGCTGGCGGGCGTCATCGTTGGCTTCTTTATTCCGCTGAAGGAACAGGACGGCAAATCGCCTGCCAGACAGCTGGAGCATGTGCTTCATCCGTGGGTGGGTTTTATGATCCTGCCGCTGTTTGCGTTTGCCAACGCGGGTGTTTCCCTGGCCGGGGTTACCCTGGACGGACTCACCTCTGTGCTGCCGCTGGGTATCATCGCCGGTCTGTTTATTGGTAAGCCGCTGGGCATCAGCCTGTTCTGCTGGCTGGCGCTGAAGCTGAAGCTGGCGTCATTGCCAAACGGAACCACCTTTAGCCAGATTATGGCCGTTGGCGTGCTGTGCGGTATTGGATTCACCATGTCGATCTTTATCTCGACGCTGGCGTTTGGCGCAAGCGCGCCTGAGCTTATCGTCTGGGCGAAACTCGGCATTCTTATCGGGTCGTTCCTGGCCGCGGTTATGGGTTACACCTTGTTGAAGGTGAAGTTGTCCGGACAGGCTGTCCAGGCATAACAGGAAACCGGGAGAAGGGAAGCCTTCTCCCGATAAACTATCAGGGAGTGAAAACGTGATGTCTCATTTGAACTATAACCATCTCTATTACTTCTGGCATGTCTACAAGCAGGGCTCGGTCGTGGGTGCCGCAGAGGCGCTCTACCTGACGCCACAGACTATCACCGGGCAAATCAAAGCCCTGGAAGAGCGCTTGCAGGGAAAGCTTTTTAAGCGGAAAGGGCGTGGCATTGAGCCGAGCGAGCTGGGTGAACTGGTATTCCGCTATGCGGACAAGATGTTCACCCTGAGCCAGGAGATGCTGGATATCGTTAACTATCGCAAAGAGTCGAACCTGCTCTTTGACGTGGGCGTGGCGGATGCGTTGTCCAAACGGCTGGTAAGCGGTGTGCTGGATGCGGCGGTGGTGGAAGATGAACAGATACATTTACGCTGCTTTGAGTCCACTCACGAGATGCTGCTGGAACAGCTGAGCCAGCATAAGCTGGATATGATTATTTCGGATTGTCCTATCGATTCCACGCAGCAGGAAGGCTTGTTCTCGGTGAAAATTGGCGAATGCGGTGTCAGTTTCTGGTGCATCAATCCACCGCCGGAAAAACCGTTTCCGGCTTGCCTGGAAGAGCGCCGCTTGCTGGTTCCGGGGAGGCGGTCCATGCTCGGACGTAAGCTGCTGAACTGGTTTAATTCGCAGGGGCTAAACGTAGAAATTCTCGGTGAGTTCGACGATGCGGCGCTGATGAAAGCCTTTGGCGAGGCGCACAACGCTATCTTCGTTGCCCCGACGCTGTATGCGCACGATCTCTATTCAGACGACAAGATTACCGAGATTGGCAGGGTGGATAACGTGATGGAAGAGTATCACGCCATATTCGCCGAAAGGATGATTCAGCATCCGGCGGTGCAGCGAATCTGCAACCGGGACTACTCGGCGCTGTTTACGCCGCCGGCAATCTGAAGGCATAAAAAAACCCGCGTTAAGCGGGTTCTTTCAAACAAGCAACAACAAGTGGCGATTAAGCCAGTTTGTTGATCTGCGCGGTCAGGTTTGCTTTATGACGCGCTGCTTTGTTTTTGTGGATCAGACCTTTAGCAGCCTGACGATCCACGATTGGTTGCATTTCGTTAAATGCGTTCTGCGCTGCAGCTTTGTCGCCAGCTTCGATTGCTGCGTATACTTTCTTGATGAAAGTACGCATCATAGAGCGACGGCTTGCATTGTGCTTACGAGCCTTTTCAGACTGAACGGCACGTTTCTTAGCTGATTTGATATTAGCCAAGGTCCAACTCCCAAATATGATCTATGTGGACAATTCAAAGGCCGAGGAATATGCCCTCTATACCTTCTTTTGTCAATGGATTTGTGCAAATAAGCGCCGTTAATGTGGCGACGCTACGTTACGTAGTGATGGCGCAGGATTCTACCAGCTTGTCGTTCGTGAATACAGCTTTTCGGCGTAAAAATCGCAGTTGGCGGGCAGATTTTTTTGCTGTGAAAGGTCAGCGTGATGAAATCATACGGCTTTCTGTTTAGCGTGAACAATCGCCGGTTAACCTTAACCGCTGTACAAGGTATACTTTGGCGATTTTCACTGTTTTGAGCCAGTCATGAAGCTGATACGCGGCATACATAATCTCAGTCAAGCCCCGCACGGGTGCGTGCTGACCATTGGTAATTTCGACGGCGTGCATCGTGGGCATCAGGCGCTGTTGCAGGGATTGCGTAAAGAAGGCGAGGCGCGAGGCCTGCCCGTCGTGGTGATGATTTTCGAGCCTCAGCCGCTGGAGCTGTTTGCAGGCGAGAAATCCCCCGCGCGGCTGACGCGTCTGCGTGAGAAGTTACGCTACCTGGCGGAGTCAGGGGTGGACTACGTCCTGTGTGTACGGTTCGACCGTCGTTTTGCCGCGCTGACCGCACAAAATTTTGTCAGCGACCTGTTGGTCAGGCAGCTTGGCGTGCAGTTTCTCGCCGTGGGCGATGATTTCCGCTTTGGCGCTGGTCGTCAGGGCGATTTCTTGTTATTACAGAAGGCTGGCCTGGAGTACGGGTTTGACGTCACCAGTACAATGACCTTCTGCGAGGGCGGCGTGCGCGTCAGCAGCACGGCGGTACGTCAGGCGCTGGCGAACGATGAACTGGACACGGCAGAAACGCTGCTGGGTCACCCGTTCACGATTTCAGGTCGCGTGGTCCATGGCGATGCGCTGGGCCGCACGATAGGTTTCCCGACGGCGAATATACCGCTGCGTCGTCAGGTCTCCCCGGTTAAAGGGGTCTATGCGGTGGAAGTGGCAGGACTGGGCGAGAAGCCTTTCTACGGCGTCGCCAACATTGGCACACGTCCAACGGTTGCCGGTGTGCGTCAACAGTTAGAAGTACACCTGCTGGACGTTGTAATGGACCTGTATGGTCGCCATATAGATGTGATACTGCGTAAAAAAATACGCAATGAACAGCGATTCGCTTCGCTGGATGAACTTAAGGCGCAAATCGCGCGAGATGAATTAACGGCCCGCGAGTTTTTTGGGCTTTAGAACCGGCTTAACTGCCTACGTGATAAATACGGAACCGAGAATCTGATGAGTGACTATAAATCAACCCTGAATTTGCCGGAAACAGGGTTCCCGATGCGCGGCGATCTCGCCAAGCGTGAACCGGGAATGCTGGCGCGTTGGACCGATGATGACCTGTACGGCATCATTCGTGCAGCCAAAAAAGGCAAAAAAACCTTCATTCTGCATGATGGCCCTCCATATGCGAATGGCAGCATTCATATTGGTCACTCTGTAAACAAGATTCTGAAAGACATTATCGTGAAGTCCAAAGGACTCGCGGGATATGACTCGCCTTACGTTCCGGGCTGGGACTGCCATGGTCTGCCAATCGAGCTGAAAGTGGAGCAAGAGTACGGTAAGCCGGGTGAGAAGTTCACCGCCGCAGAATTCCGCGCGAAATGCCGCGAATACGCTGCCACCCAGGTTAACGGTCAGCGCGCTGACTTTATCCGTCTGGGCGTGCTGGGCGACTGGTCGCATCCGTACCTGACCATGGATTTCAAAACCGAAGCCAACATCATCCGTGCGCTGGGTAAAATCATCGGTAACGGTCACCTGCACAAAGGCGCGAAGCCGGTGCACTGGTGCGTGGACTGCCGTTCTGCGCTGGCAGAAGCGGAAGTAGAGTATTACGACAAAACCTCGCCTTCTATCGACGTGGCGTTCGAAGCGGTCGATCAGGATGCGATCAAAGCTAAATTTGGTCTGCCTGGGGTAAGCGGTCCAGTCTCGCTGGTTATCTGGACAACCACCCCGTGGACGCTGCCTGCTAACCGCGCGATCTCCCTCTCTGGCGAGTTTGAGTATGCGCTGGTGCAGATTGATGGCCGTGCGGTTATCCTGGCGAAAGACCTGGTCGAAAGCGTACTGAAACGCGCGAACATCACCGATTACACCGTGCTGGGCACCGTAAAAGGCGACGCGCTGGAACTGATGCGCTTCAAACACCCGTTCCTGGACTTCGACGTTCCGGCGATTCTGGGCGACCACGTAACGCTGGACGCGGGTACCGGTGCGGTACATACCGCCGGTGGCCACGGCCCTGACGACTACAACATCAGCCTGAAGTACGGTCTGGAAATCGCCAACCCGGTTGGGCCGGACGGCTCCTACCTGCCTGGCACCTACCCGGCGCTGGACGGCATCAACGTCTTCAAAGCGAACGACATTATTGTCGACATGCTGCGCACCAGCGGCGCGCTGCTGCACGTTGAAAAAATGCAGCACAGCTATCCGTGCTGCTGGCGTCACAAGACGCCAATCATCTTCCGTGCGACCCCGCAGTGGTTCGTCAGCATGGATCAGAAGGGCCTGCGCGAGCAGTCTCTGAAAGAGATCAAAGGCGTGCAGTGGATCCCGGACTGGGGCCAGGCGCGTATCGAATCCATGGTGGCTAACCGTCCTGACTGGTGTATCTCCCGTCAGCGCACCTGGGGCGTGCCGATGTCGCTGTTCGTGCACAAAGAGACGCAGGAACTGCATCCGAACACCCTGGAACTGATGGAAGAAGTGGCGAAACGCGTTGAAGTTGACGGCATTCAGGCGTGGTGGGATCTCGACGCCCGCGACATCCTGGGCGCGGACGCGGACAACTACGAGAAAGTGCCGGATACCCTGGACGTGTGGTTCGACTCCGGTTCAACCCATGCCTCTGTGGTTGACGTGCGCCCTGAGTTCGCCGGTCACGCTGCCGACATGTATCTCGAAGGCTCCGACCAACACCGCGGCTGGTTCATGTCATCCCTGATGATCTCCACCGCCATGAAGGGCAAAGCACCTTACCGTCAGGTACTGACTCACGGCTTCACCGTGGATGGTCAGGGCCGTAAGATGTCCAAGTCCATCGGTAACACCGTTTCGCCGCAGGACGTAATGAACAAGCTGGGCGCGGACATCCTGCGTCTGTGGGTAGCCTCTACCGACTACACCGGCGAAATGGCGGTGTCTGACGAGATCCTGAAGCGTGCTGCCGACAGCTATCGTCGTATCCGTAACACCGCGCGCTTCCTGCTGGCGAACCTGAACGGGTTCGATCCGGTAAAAGATATGGTGAAGCCGGAAGAGATGGTCGTGCTCGATCGCTGGGCGGTAGGCTGCGCGAAAGCGGCGCAGGAAGATATCCTGAAAGCGTATGAGTCTTACGATTTCCACGAAGTGGTGCAGCGCCTGATGCGCTTCTGCTCCATCGAGATGGGCTCGTTCTACCTCGACATCATTAAAGACCGTCAGTACACCGCGAAAGCGGACAGCGTGGCGCGCCGCAGCTGTCAGTCTGCGCTGTACCACATCGCAGAAGCGCTGGTGCGCTGGATGGCGCCGATCATGTCCTTCACCGCGGATGAAATCTGGGGTTACCTGCCGGGCGACCGTGAGAAGTATGTCTTCACCGGCGAGTGGTATGAAGGTCTGTTCGATCTCTCCAGCACCGAAGCGATGAACGATGCCTATTGGGACGAGCTGCTGAAAGTGCGTGGCGAAGTGAACAAGGTTATCGAGCAGGCGCGCGCTGACAAGAAAGTCGGTGGCTCTCTGGAAGCGACGGTGACCCTGTACGCAGAGCCTGAGCTGGCCGCGAAGCTGACCGCGCTGGGCGATGAATTACGATTTGTCCTGTTGACCTCCGGTGCGAAAGTTGCGGATTATGCCGAGGCGTCTGCTGATGCTCAGCAGAGCGAACTGCTCAAAGGACTGAAGGTCGCACTGAGCAAAGCCGACGGTGAGAAATGCCCGCGTTGCTGGCATTACACTACCGATGTCGGTCAGGTGGCGGAACACGCAGACATCTGCGGACGCTGTGTAAGCAACGTCGCCGGTGACGGCGAAAAACGTAAGTTTGCCTGATGAGTAAAACTCTCTGTTCAACAGGACTGCGCTGGCTGTGGCTGGTGGTAGTGGTGCTGATTATTGATTTGGGGAGCAAGTTCCTGATCCTCCAGAATTTCGCTCTGGGGGATACGGTCCCGCTATTCCCGTCGCTTAACCTGCACTACGCCCGCAACTACGGTGCGGCGTTTAGTTTCCTTGCCGACAGCGGTGGCTGGCAGCGCTGGTTCTTCGCGGGTATCGCTATCGGTATCTGCGTCGTGCTGGCGGTGCTGATGTACCGCTCGAAGGCCACGCAAAAGCTGAATAACATCGCCTACGCGCTGATTATTGGCGGCGCGCTGGGTAACCTGTTTGACCGCCTGTGGCACGGCTTTGTGGTCGATATGATCGACTTCTACGTCGGCGACTGGCACTTCGCGACCTTTAACCTCGCCGATAGCGCAATATGCGTTGGTGCGGCGTTAATCGTGCTGGAAGGCTTCTTGCCTAAACCGGCAGCGAAAGAGCAGGCGTAACAAAACCAGCCGGGTGACGCGTAGCGATCCCGGCCTACAGAATTTGTGGCCCCCGTAGGCCCGGTAAGCGTAGCGCCACCGGGCAACAGGTGACCCAAAACAAGCGAGCAATTTGCATGTCTAAATCCGTACAGAGCAACAGCGCGGTTCTCGTTCACTTTACGCTGAAGCTGGATGACGGCTCTACGGCCGAATCCACCCGCAACAACGGCAAACCAGCCCTGTTTCGTCTTGGCGATACCTCCCTGTCTGAAGGTCTTGAGCAGCAGCTTCTCGGTCTGAAAGAGGGTGAGAAAAAAGCCTTTTCGCTGGAGCCGGATGCCGCGTTTGGCGTGCCAAGCCCGGATCTGATCCAGTACTTCTCCCGTCGTGAGTTTATGGACGCGGGTGAACCGGAGATCGGGGCAATTATGCTCTTTACCGCTATGGACGGCAGCGAAATGCCTGGCGTGATCCGCGAAATCAACGGCGACTCGATTACCGTTGACTTCAACCATCCGCTTGCCGGGCGCACTGTCCATTTTGATGTAGAAGTGCTGGAGATCGATCCGGCACTGGAGGCCTGAAATGCAGATCCTGTTGGCTAACCCGCGCGGTTTTTGCGCCGGTGTAGACCGCGCTATCAGCATTGTTGAAAACGCGCTGGAGATTTACGGCGCGCCGATTTACGTGCGTCACGAAGTGGTGCACAACCGCTACGTGGTCGACAGCCTGCGCGAGCGCGGTGCGATTTTTATCGAGCAGATCAGCGAAGTGCCGGACGGCGCAATTCTCATCTTCTCCGCGCACGGCGTCTCGCAGGCGGTACGCAACGAGGCGAAAAACCGCGATCTGACCGTTTTCGATGCCACCTGTCCGCTGGTGACCAAAGTGCATATGGAAGTGGCGCGCGCCAGCCGTCGCGGTGAAGAGTCAATTCTGATTGGTCACGCCGGTCACCCGGAAGTGGAAGGCACCATGGGCCAGTACAGCAACCCGGAAGGGGGCATGTATCTGGTTGAGTCACCGGAAGACGTCTTTACGCTGAATGTGAAAAACGAAGCCCGACTGTCGTTTATGACCCAGACGACGCTTTCCGTGGACGACACCTCAGACGTGATTGACGCCCTGCGCCAGCGCTTCCCGAAAATCGTCGGGCCGCGCAAAGATGATATCTGCTACGCAACCACCAACCGTCAGGAAGCCGTGCGCGCGCTGGCTGAACAGGCGGACGTGGTGCTGGTGGTCGGCTCGAAAAACTCCTCTAACTCTAACCGTCTGGCCGAACTGGCGCAGCGTATGGGGAAAGCGGCGTTTTTAATCGACGACGCAACGGACATTCAGGAAGCGTGGGTGAAAAACGCGGTCTGCGTCGGTGTTACCGCAGGCGCTTCAGCGCCGGATATTCTGGTGCAGAACGTCATTGCCCGCCTGCAAGAGCTGGGCGGTGGCGAAGCGGTGCCGCTGGAAGGCCGCGAAGAGAACATTGTCTTTGAAGTGCCGAAAGAGTTGCGTATTGACGCGCGAGAAGTGGAATAGTTCTTTATCTGATGAAAGGCCAGCACCTCCTGTGCTGGCCTTTTTTTTGCCCCAAACTTTATCGTGACGACAAAATCATGTCTTTTACTGATATTTAAGTCGGTTTCACGTTAAATTCTAATTATCGGTGTTTTCAGTTGGCAGGCTTTGCCAAGGCTGGTTAATCTGAAAACGGTTTACATCATTTTAACGTAAGAGAATAACTATGCATGATGCACAGATCCGCGTTGCTATTGCGGGCGCGGGTGGACGTATGGGTCACCAGCTGATTCAGGCGGCACTACAGATGGATGGCGTGGCACTCGGCGCGGCGCTGGAGCGTGAGGGTTCATCCCTGCTGGGAGCCGATGCAGGCGAACTGGCGGGCGCGGGCAAGACAGGCGTAACCGTACAGAGCAGCCTTGAGGCAGTGAAAGAAGACTTTGATGTGTTCATCGACTTTACCCGTCCGGAAGGCACGCTGGCTCATCTGGCGTTTTGCCGTCAGCACGGTAAAGGGATGGTGATTGGTACCACTGGTTTCGATGATGCCGGTAAACAGGCCATTCAGGACGCAGCCACCGACATTGCGATTGTCTTCGCTGCGAACTTTAGCGTCGGCGTTAACGTCATGCTGAAACTGCTGGAAAAGGCAGCGAAGGTGATGGGCAATTATACCGACATTGAGATTGTTGAAGCACACCACCGCTATAAAGTTGATGCTCCATCAGGCACGGCGCTGGCGATGGGCGAAGCGATTGCTCATGCACTTGATAAAGATTTAAAAGAGTGCGCGGTCTATACCCGTGAAGGACATACCGGCGAACGCGTGCCCGGGACAATTGGTTTCGCAACCGTTCGTGCAGGCGATATCGTCGGTGAACATACGGCGATGTTCGCCGATATTGGCGAACGTGTTGAGATTACCCACAAAGCGTCAAGCCGCATGACGTTTGCGAATGGTGCAGTTCGCGCCGCTTTGTGGCTTAACGCGAAGGAAAAGGGTCTTTTTGATATGCGAGATGTGCTTGATCTCAATAATTTGTAAGCGATATTACCCATCGTGATGTGGTTATTGCAGTCGTAATTACTTGATTGCATGGGGCAATAATTTATTGCCCTCTTATTTTATCCGTTTTAGATAAAAAATAATGCTTAGGCGGTATAAAGCTTATTGATGTGCCATTTTTCTGTGAAATATATGTAAATTTTGACCATCTGGTCCACTTTTTGTCACCCGCCTCCCTAAAATTCTAACAAACCTGCCGCGCAAGCGTTTTCCGGAATGATTTACCTGATCTTTTTGCCCATTAAATCCCATTCCAGATGCCAGGCTTGCAAAAGAATAAACAAAACTCCCGTTTTAAGTTGACTTTTACATGGCAAATCCCCAGAATGCCGCCGTTTGCCAAAAATCCGCTGGCAACACATTTGCATTGATCCATGATATGGTTATGAATTAATATGCAAATAAAGTGAGTGAATATTCTCTGGAGGGTGTTTTGATTAAGTCAGCGCTATTGGTTCTGGAAGACGGAACCCAGTTTATCGGTCGGGCCATAGGGGCAACGGGTTCGGCGGTTGGGGAAGTCGTTTTCAATACTTCAATGACCGGTTATCAAGAAATCCTCACTGATCCTTCCTATTCTCGCCAAATCGTTACTCTTACTTATCCTCATATCGGCAATGTCGGCACCAATGCGGCTGACGAAGAATCCTCTCAGGTACATGCGCAAGGCCTGGTCATTCGCGACCTGCCGCTGATTGCCAGCAACTTCCGCAACACCGAAGACCTCTCTTCTTACCTGAAGCGCCATAACATTGTGGCGATTGCCGATATCGATACCCGTAAGCTGACGCGTCTGCTGCGCGAGAAGGGCGCACAAAACGGTTGTATCATCGCAGGGGATAACCTCGATGCGACGCTGGCGCTGGAAAAAGCGAAAGCCTTCCCGGGTCTGAACGGTATGGACCTGGCGAAAGAAGTGACCACGGCGGAAGCCTACAGCTGGACGCAGGGTAGCTGGACGCTGGAAGGCGACCTGCCGGAAGCGAAACCGGAAAGCGAGCTGCCGTTCCACGTGGTGGCCTACGATTTTGGCGCCAAGCGCAACATCCTGCGTATGCTGGTTGACCGTGGCTGCCGCCTGACGGTCGTCCCGGCACAAACGTCTGCGGAAGATGTTCTGAAGATGAACCCGGACGGCATCTTCCTCTCTAACGGTCCTGGCGACCCGGCGCCGTGCGACTACGCTATCGACGCCATCAAGTCCTTCCTTGAAACCGATATCCCGGTATTCGGCATCTGTCTCGGCCATCAGCTGCTGGCGCTGGCGAGCGGAGCGAACACCGTCAAGATGAAGTTCGGCCACCACGGTGGTAACCACCCGGTGAAAGATATCGACAACAACACGGTGATGATCACCGCGCAGAACCACGGCTTCGCTGTGGATGAAGCGACGATGCCAGCTAACCTGCGCGTGACGCACAAATCACTGTTCGATGGTACCTTGCAGGGTATCCATCGTACCGATAAGCCTGCGTTCAGCTTCCAGGGCCACCCTGAAGCCAGCCCGGGCCCACACGATGCCGCACCGCTGTTCGATCACTTCATCGAACTTATTGAGCAATACCGTAAGATCGCTAAATAATCAGGAGCTGAGAAGACCATGCCAAAACGTACAGACATAAAAAGCATCCTGATCCTTGGCGCTGGCCCGATTGTCATCGGCCAGGCCTGTGAATTTGACTACTCTGGCGCGCAGGCGTGTAAAGCCCTGCGTGAAGAGGGTTACCGCGTCATTCTTGTGAACTCTAACCCGGCGACCATCATGACCGACCCGGAAATGGCGGATGCGACCTACATCGAGCCGATTCACTGGGAAGTGGTACGCAAAATTATCGAGAAAGAGCGTCCGGACGCGGTGCTGCCGACCATGGGCGGCCAGACGGCGCTGAACTGTGCGCTGGAGCTGGAGCGTCAGGGCGTGCTGGAAGAGTTCGGCGTGACCATGATCGGTGCGACCGCCGACGCGATTGATAAAGCAGAAGACCGTCGCCGCTTCGACGTGGCAATGAAAAAAATTGGCCTTGATACCGCGCGTTCCGGTATCGCGCACAATATGGAAGAAGCGCTGGCCGTTGCGGCTGAAGTGGGCTATCCGTGCATCATCCGTCCATCGTTCACCATGGGCGGCACCGGCGGCGGCATTGCCTACAACCGCGAAGAGTTTGAAGAGATTTGTGAGCGCGGCCTGGATCTCTCCCCAACCAAAGAGCTGCTGATTGATGAATCGCTGATTGGCTGGAAAGAGTACGAGATGGAAGTGGTGCGTGATAAAAACGACAACTGCATCATCGTCTGCTCCATCGAAAACTTTGACGCGATGGGGATCCACACCGGCGACTCTATCACCGTTGCGCCAGCTCAGACGCTGACCGACAAAGAGTACCAAATCATGCGTAACGCCTCGATGGCGGTACTGCGTGAAATCGGCGTGGAAACCGGCGGCTCTAACGTGCAGTTCTCGGTGAACCCGAAAACCGGCCGTCTGATTGTTATCGAAATGAACCCGCGCGTGTCCCGTTCCTCCGCGCTGGCCTCCAAAGCCACCGGCTTCCCGATTGCGAAGGTGGCGGCGAAACTGGCGGTGGGTTACACCCTTGACGAGCTGATGAACGACATCACCGGTGGCCGCACCCCTGCGTCCTTCGAACCGTCCATCGACTACGTTGTGACTAAAATTCCTCGCTTTAACTTCGAGAAATTCGCCGGCGCCAACGACCGTCTGACCACCCAGATGAAATCTGTTGGTGAAGTCATGGCGATTGGCCGCACGCAGCAGGAATCCCTGCAAAAAGCGCTGCGTGGCCTGGAAGTGGGCGCGACCGGCTTTGACCCGAAAGTCAGCCTGGACGACCCGGAAGCGCTGACCAAAATCCGCCGTGAGCTGAAAGACGCGGGCGCAGAGCGTATCTGGTACATCGCCGATGCCTTCCGCGCGGGCCTGTCCGTCGACGGTGTATTTAACCTGACTAACATTGACCGCTGGTTCCTGGTGCAGATTGAAGAGCTGGTGCGTCTGGAAGAGAAAGTGGCGGAGCTGGGCATCAACGGCCTGGACGCTGACTTCCTGCGTATGCTGAAGCGTAAAGGCTTCGCCGATGCGCGTCTGGCTAAACTGGCGGGCGTGCGCGAAGCGGAGATCCGCAAGCTGCGCGACCAGTATGACCTGCATCCGGTTTACAAGCGCGTGGACACCTGTGCGGCAGAGTTCTCGACCGATACCGCGTACATGTACTCCACCTATGAAGACGAGTGCGAAGCGAACCCGTCCGTCGACCGCGACAAGATTATGGTGCTGGGCGGCGGTCCAAACCGTATCGGCCAGGGCATCGAGTTTGACTACTGCTGCGTACACGCCTCTCTGGCGCTGCGCGAAGACGGTTACGAGACCATCATGGTCAACTGTAACCCGGAAACCGTCTCGACCGACTACGATACCTCCGACCGCCTCTACTTCGAGCCGGTTACCCTGGAGGACGTGCTGGAAATCGTGCGCATCGAGAAGCCAAAAGGCGTGATCGTGCAGTACGGCGGCCAGACTCCGCTGAAGCTGGCGCGCGCGCTGGAAGCAGCAGGTGTACCGGTTATCGGCACCAGCCCGGATGCGATTGACCGTGCGGAAGACCGCGAGCGTTTCCAGCAGGCGGTTGACCGTCTCAAGCTGAAACAGCCGGCGAACGCCACCGTGACCGCGATTGAAATGGCCGTTGAGAAAGCGAAAGAGATCGGCTACCCGCTGGTGGTGCGTCCATCCTACGTACTGGGCGGCCGCGCGATGGAAATCGTCTACGACGAAGCGGACCTGCGTCGCTACTTCCAGACGGCGGTGAGCGTTTCCAACGATGCGCCAGTGCTGCTCGACCGCTTCCTCGACGACGCGGTTGAAGTCGACGTGGATGCCATCTGCGACGGCGAAATGGTGCTGATTGGCGGCATCATGGAGCACATCGAGCAGGCGGGCGTGCACTCGGGTGACTCCGCCTGTTCTCTGCCAGCGTACACCCTGAGCCAGGAGATTCAGGACGTGATGCGCCAGCAGGTGCAGAAGCTGGCCTTCGAGCTTCAGGTTCGCGGCCTGATGAACGTTCAGTTCGCGGTAAAAGACAACGAAGTCTATCTGATTGAAGTCAACCCGCGTGCGGCGCGTACCGTACCGTTTGTCTCTAAAGCGACCGGTATTCCGCTGGCGAAAGTGGCGGCGCGCGTGATGGCTGGCCAGACGCTGGCTCAGCAGGGCGTCACGAAAGAAATCATCCCGCCGTACTACTCGGTGAAAGAGGTGGTGCTGCCGTTCAACAAATTCCCGGGCGTTGACCCGCTGTTAGGGCCAGAGATGCGCTCTACCGGGGAAGTAATGGGCGTGGGCCGCACCTTCGCAGAAGCGTTTGCGAAAGCGCAGCTGGGCAGTAGCTCCACCATGAGAAAATCTGGCCGTGCGCTGCTCTCCGTTCGCGAAGGCGATAAAGAGCGCGTGGTTGACCTGGCCGCCAAGCTGCTGAAACAGGGCTTCGAGCTGGACGCCACTCACGGTACGGCGATTGTGTTGGGTGAAGCGGGTATCAACCCGCGTCTGGTGAACAAAGTGCATGAAGGTCGTCCGCACATTCAGGATCGTATCAAGAATGGCGAATATACCTACATCATCAACACCACCGCAGGACGCCAGGCGATTGAAGACTCCAAGCTGATTCGCCGCAGCGCGCTGCAATACAAAGTGCACTACGACACCACCCTGAACGGCGGTTTCGCAACAGCGATGGCGCTGAATGCGGATGCCACCGAGAAGGTGATTTCGGTGCAGGAAATGCACGCGCAGATTAGCAAGTAACCCCCATTGCCCGGTACCGTTCGGTTACCGGGCAATTTTCCCATCTTAAGAACCTTCTGGTTTTTCATCCGCTTTCAGTCAGTTAGCCTAAAATAGTTAGGTCGATAACGAAAATTCAACTGAGAGCAGGGGAATACACCATGCAAAATAAATTACTGATCGCTTCCGTTCTGGCTGCCACCGCAATGTTCACCGTGGCGGGCTGTTCGTCCAATCAGGCCGTAAAAACCACCGATGGCAAAACGATTGTTACTGACGGGAAACCGCAGGTGGATGACGATACCGGTCTGGTATCGTACAAAAACGCCGAAACCGGTCAAACTGAACAGATTAACCGCGACCAGGTTAAATCAATGGGTGAGCTGGATAACTAAAAAAAAGCAGTGGCACATGCCACTGCTTTTTTGCTTCAGAATGATCGATTACCACCGATGGTTTAACAAAATATGACCGCCGTATGCGGCATAGCTGTTTTCACCCCATTCGCCGCTGGCTCGCAGGGAGATTGTCGTGGTTTCGTTCAGGTTGCCGGTTACGCCCAGCTCTAACTGACCACGATCTTCCGGCGTATCGTTGCTGACGGTCTCGTCGTTGAATGCCAGATCGTTTTGACCAGCACCTTTCAACCAGTTAACCGCGACGTACGGCTGCCAGGCCTTGACGTCCTTCTGCTGGAAGTAGCTTGCTTTAACGCCGAGACGACCAAAGACGCTGTCGTTGTCCAGGGTAGTGACGCGTACGCCGTCGCGATCGGTATGATTTTCCTGATCGAGATAGCTGTAGATCACCTGCGCCTGCGGCTCGATCTTCCAGGTACGTTCATTTTCTGACTGGATAACCCACGCGTGGCCGACTTCAACAGACGCGGCGAAACCTTCGCTATCGTAGTCTTCGTCGTTGCGGTTGCTGGTGACTTTGTTGTTGTACCAGCTGTATGCGGCCCAGGTATCAACGTAGCTGCCCAGACGTAATTTCTGATCTTCCTGCCAGGTGGCGTAAAGCCCAACATTGAAACCATCAACCTTACCCTGTGCGTCACGCACGTTGTGCTTCGCATCAGAGTGGGTCTTCGCCTGGCCTGCACCGAACATCCCGCCAGCACGCAGGATACCGTTATCCATTGGCTTGCTCATGAAATCGCTGCCGACTTGCAGTACGGTCGTGGTGGTGTCATAGCTGACTTTATCGCCACCCGCATCGTTCTCGTGATAGCGACCCTTAACGTACATCCAGGTGTTCAGGTCGTCTTCATTGCGGAAGGTGATCTGGTCGCGATCGTCACGTTTATGCAGGAACATGCCCTGTGCGGCAAGGTAGTTGCCTAAGTAAGCACCCACTTCAGGCGCCATGACTTCCGGCGCATTGTTACCGCCGTTGTCAGTGCTACCGCCGTTGTCGGTGTTGCCGCCGTTGTCAGTGTTACCGCCGTTGTCGGTGTTACCACCGTTGTCGGTGTTACCACCGTTGTCGGTGTTACCGCCGTTATCGGTGTTGCCGCCGTTGTCAGTGTTACCGCCGTTATCGGTGTTACCGCCGTTATCGGTATTACCGCCGTTATCGGTGTTGCCGCCGTTATCGGTGTTGCCGCCGTTATCGGTGTTGCCGCCATCATCGGTATTGCCACCGTCATCGGTGTCGTCAGAAGGATCATCAGAAGGCGTCGCCTTTGATTCCAGATACCAGTTGCCGTCACTGTGCTGGTAGAGGTTATATTCCCAGGCGCCTGCGACGACCGGTTTTGCCAGCGTCAGTTGGGCTTCGGAACTGCCGCCGATGCTGACAATTTCCATACCGTTAATGGTTTGCGCGCCTGCGCCGCCAATGTTGGTAATGCTGACGCCGGACTGACCGAAGCTGCTGCCCGTAATAGTGAGGTGGTCAGTTGGTGAATTATCTTCACCCAGGGTGCTGTTCATCACAATCTGGCTACCGTCAGAGCCGGTGTAGTCGCCATTAATCGTAAAATTATTGCCAACGCTATTATCAGCCGCACTGAGTAACAGCGTACCACCATTAGTCACGTTACCGTTGATGGTATCGACGTCGGAAGCGCTGAGCGTGGAGTTACCCTGGACGGCATTCCATGCCGCCAGCGTACCGCCGCTAAGAACTGCGATGTTGTTGTTCACTTCGCCTGCGGTGGCAAAGGTCGCGCCATTTTCAACGGTAACAGTGGCGTTACTGCCCTTGACGCCGAGCGTTGCGCCGGTGGAGACCAGCGTGGTGCCGCCGTGCAGAACCGTATCCCCTGTGTAGCTATTTTTGCCCGTCAGGGTCAGGGTGTTGGAGTCTACTTTTTCGACGTTACCGCTACCGGTCATGTCGGTGGCGAAAGTGAAATCGCTACCCTGATTGAAAATGACGGTACCGTTGTTGGTGATCCCACCGCTGAGCATCGCAGTTTTTTCGCCATCGCCCAGTTGCAGCGAGGCGTCTTTGGCCACCCGCGTATTACCGGTGTTGGATACTTCGCCCGCCAGGGTTAACGCGCCCTTGTCTATCAGCAAGGAGTCGCCAGAGCCAATAATGTCAATATCGCCCGACAGCGCCCAGTTTTCGCCGTTCATTGTGACGCTGGCAAAACCGTCCCCTTCATTCAGACCCACAAAATTGCTGTCTTCTGTACCGGTGCCGATCAGAGTGAGGGTGTTTCCCGTGGAATTGGTGGAAATAACGTCACCGACAAGGACGGAACCCGTATCAAGCACCAGCGTGTTATTTTTATTGCTGGCAAAAATAATAGCGGCTGTATTACCACTAATCGTTCCGCTATTCTTGATATCCAATTTTGCAGTATCTTTTACATTGATACCGTTCTCGGTTCCCTGCACAAGGGCACTGTTAGTAAGCTTGGTGTTGCCATTAGTTGCCGTAATAGCATCACCATTTGTACCGATAATTGCGCCACTGTTATTAATGCCAATACCATACCGAGTACTTAGACCCGTTTTTCCTTTTATCATTCCGGTGCTGGTATTGATAATGTTTACTGCGGAAGAGTTTTCGCCGACAAACATGCCATTTTCCGCACCGATAATATTTCCACTGTTATTAAAATCACCGAGCATTGACTGAATATTAACAGCATTCGCGGTGGTGGAGGAAATGGTTGCACCGATGTCGTTATTAATTAAAATGCGCTGTTCACCAGTATTAATATCCAGGCCATTTCCCGTGCCAGAAATATTGCCATAATTAGTGGTAGTAGTGGTAGTAAACCCAGTGACAGACACCGCCGCTTCACTACCCGCGGAGGATATCGTCACGTCTTTATTAATAACATATTCAGCATCGGCTGAAAAATCTTGAGGGACTGAGGTTGATTGATCAATGATTGCAGAAAATGCAACCGCGGGGGTGCATATCAACAAAGCAGGAAATATCTTCCCTAGAGTTTTGGTTGTATTATTTAATTTGAAGAATTTTTTGCTCATGTACACATCCATTTGAGTGAGAAGGAACATCAGATAACGTGTGTAAAACGTATATTGACTATCTTTAAGGTTGAGCTCAAAACAAAAAAGCATAAAATTATTATTTTTTCAATGAGTTATGTACAGGTTGATTTATTAAAATATGACTTAAGATAATCTAAAAATATTCGTTAAAAATATGAGTCTGCATAATCATTTTGCAGGGTTAATTCGTCGCTAGCGTGGTGCTCCTTCTTTCGCGTCAGTCGCGTTTGTATGGCGACAAAGGTTGCCAATCCTTGCGATTTACTTTGAAGCGGTCGTTAGCCTCTTTCAGTTGGGGGGGGAACTGTCTACACTCATTGCTACAAGAAAAGCAGAAGACAGGCATATTCATGGTTCTGATAATTTATGCGCACCCCTATCCGCAGCATTCGCATGCGAATAAGCGGATGCTTGAGCAGGCAAGGACGCTCGAAAACGTAGAGATACGTTCCCTCTATCAACTCTATCCTGATTTTAATATCGATGTCGCCGCCGAACAGGAGGCGCTCTCTCGTGCCGATCTGATCGTCTGGCAGCATCCGATGCAGTGGTACAGCACCCCTCCGCTGCTGAAATTGTGGATCGACAAAGTTTTCTCCCACGGTTGGGCATACGGACACAACGGCAACGCGCTTCATGGCAAAAGCCTGATGTGGGCTGTTACCACCGGCGGGGGGGAAAGCCATTTTGAGATTGGCGCCTTCCCCGGATTTGACGTGCTGGCGCAGCCGCTCCAGGCTACTGCCCTTTACTGCGGTCTGAACTGGCTTCCGCCTTTTGCGATGCACTGTACCTTTGTCTGCGACGATGAAACCTTGCAGGCGCAGGCTCGTCACTACAAACAACGCTTACTTGAGTGGCAGGAGACGCACAATGGATAGCCATACGCTGATACAGGCGCTGATTTATCTTGGCGCGGCGGCATTAATTGTGCCCGTGGCGGTTCGTCTGGGGCTGGGCTCGGTGCTCGGCTATCTGATTGCCGGGTGTGTAATTGGCCCCTGGGGTTTTCGGCTGGTGACGGATGCCGAGTCGATCCTGCATTTTGCGGAGATCGGCGTGGTGCTTATGCTGTTCGTGATTGGCCTGGAGTTGGATCCGCAGCGGCTGTGGAAACTGCGCGCCTCGGTGTTTGGCGGAGGCGCTCTGCAAATGCTGGCCTGCGGTCTGCTGTTGGGCGGGTTCTGCATTCTGCTCGGGATGGAGTGGAAAGTCGCGGAGTTGATCGGCATGACGCTGGCGCTCTCCTCGACGGCTATTGCCATGCAGGCTATGAACGAGCGTAACCTGACGGTGTCGCAAATGGGGCGCAGCACCTTCTCCGTACTGTTGTTCCAGGATATTGCTGCCATCCCGCTGGTGGCGATGATCCCGCTGCTGGCAACCAGCGGCGCATCAACGACGCTGGGGGCATTTGCCTTATCAGCGCTGAAGGTTGTTGGTGCGCTGGCGCTGGTTGTTCTGCTTGGTCGCTACGTAACGCGTCCGCTGCTGCGCTTTGTTGCTCGCTCTGGCCTGCGCGAAGTATTCAGCGCCGTTGCGTTATTCCTGGTGTTTGGTTTTGGATTGCTGCTTGAAGAGGCCGGGCTGTCGATGGCAATGGGCGCCTTCCTCGCGGGGGTCTTACTGGCTAGCTCCGAATACCGTCACGCGCTGGAAAGCGATATCGAGCCGTTTAAAGGATTGCTGCTGGGGCTGTTTTTCATCGGCGTCGGGATGTCTATCGACTTCGGGACGCTGGTGACCCATCCGCTGCGCATCATCATTCTGCTGGTGGGTTTCCTGGTCATTAAAATGGCGATGCTGTGGCTGATCGCCCGCCCGTTAAACGTGCCAAAACCGCAGCGTCGCTGGTTTGCCGTGCTGCTGGGGCAGGGGAGTGAGTTTGCTTTCGTGGTCTTTGGCGCAGCGCAGATGGCAAATGTACTCGATCCGGAATGGGCAAAAGCGCTGACGCTGGCGGTTGCGCTGTCGATGGCCGCAACGCCGATCCTGCTGGTGTTGCTGACGCGTCTGGAAAAAACGGGAAGCGAACAGGAACGAGAAGCCGATGAGATCGACGAGGAGCAGCCGCGGGTGATCATCGCCGGATTTGGCCGCTTCGGGCAGATTACCGGCCGTTTACTGCTCTCCAGCGGAGTCAAAATGGTTATCCTCGATCACGATCCTGACCATGTGGATACGCTGCGTAAATTCGATATGAAAGTATTTTACGGTGATGCGACCCGGGTTGATCTGCTGGAATCCGCCGGCGCGGCGAAGGCCGAGGTGCTGATTAACGCCATCGACGATCCAGAGACCAGTATGCAGATGGTTGAGCTGGTCAAAGAGCATTTTCCGCATCTGACCATTATCTCTCGTGCGCGCGATGTGGATCATTACATCCAGCTCCGTCAGGCGGGTGTGGCAGCCCCTGAACGTGAAACCTTCGAAGGGGCGCTCAAATCTGGCCGCATGGCGCTGGAAAGCCTGGGACTTGGCGCGTATGAAGCGCGTGAGCGTGCCGATTTATTCCGCCGTTTTAACCATGAGATGGTGGAAGAGATGGTGGCGATGGCGAGCAGTACGGCAACCGAACGCGCTGCGGTGTTTAAACGCACCAGCACCATGCTGACGGAGATCATCAACGAGGATCGTAATCACCTGTCGCTGGTTCAGCGCCACGGCTGGCAAGGAACGGAAGAGGGCAAGCATACCGGTGATCCTGAGGATGAACCGGAGAGTAAACCCTCTGCGTGAAGTGGAGTTGCCAGCAATATTAAAAAATTTCTAATTCTTTACCCTGCCGCCAGTCGACGAAAGATTAAGCTTTCCGTATAGTGGCGGCAATTTTTTGCATCCGGGAAATTTTCAATGATCAGTCTGATTGCAGCGCTGGCGGTAGACCGCGTTATCGGCATGGAAAACGCCATGCCGTGGAACCTGCCTGCCGATCTCGCATGGTTTAAACGTACTACGTTAAACAAGCCGGTAGTGATGGGCCGCCTGACCTGGGAGTCGATTGGTCGTCCATTGCCGGGTCGTAAGAATATTGTGATCAGTAGCCAGCCGGGCACTGACGATCGCGTGCAGTGGGTTAAGTCCGTTGATGAAGCCATTGCCGCCTGCGGCGATGCCGAAGAGATCATGGTGATCGGCGGCGGGCGTGTGTATGAGCAGTTCCTGCCAAAAGCGCAGAAACTGTATCTGACGCACATTGATGCGGAAGTGGAAGGGGATACCCATTTCCCGGATTACGATCCGGACGAGTGGGAGTCTGTATTCAGTGAGTTTCACGATGCGGATGCGCAAAACTCGCACAGCTACTGCTTCGAAATTCTGGAACGTCGTTAACGGTTTTATCCTCTCCTCGAAGGGAGAGGATAAACATCTTCAGGAGGCGACCGCCTCACCTTCGCCTAAGTCCAGCTGTCGGTTGGATGGCTGCACAAAGTAGGTCTTATCTTCCCAGCGTAAGCAGGTTAAATCCCCGCCCCAGCAGCATCCGGTATCCAGCGCGTAGATATTTTCCGGGGTGCCTTTTCCTTCCAGCGATGCCCAGTGCCCAAATACCACGCTATATTCGTTTGTCACGGGGCCCGGAATGGCAAACCACGGCTTAAGCGGCGCAGGCGCATTTTCCGGCGTATCTTTGCAATACATATCCAGCTGTCCGTTCGGGAAGCAGTAGCGCATGCGCGTAAAGGCATTGGTGATAAAACGCAGTCGCGCCAGGCCGCTGAGATCATCACTCCAGTTATTTGGCATGTCGCCGTACATCGCATCGAGGAAGAACGGGTAGGAGTCGCTCGCCAGCACCGCTTCGGCGTCGCGCGCGCAGGTTTTTGCCGTCTCAAGATCCCACTGAGGCGTGATGCCGGCATGCGCCATCACCAGTTTTTTCTCTTCGTCAATCTGTAGCAGCGGCTGGCGACGCAGCCAGTTGAGCAACTCATCGGCATCCGGCGCTTCCAGCAGGGGGGTAATGCGATCTTTCGGCTTATTACGGCTGATCCCGGCGTATACGGCCAGCAGATGCAGATCGTGGTTGCCCAGCACCATGCGCACGCTGTCGCCCAGCGATTTGACATAGCGGAGAACGTCCAGGGAACCGGGACCGCGCGCCACTAAGTCGCCCGTCAGCCAGAGCGTATCCTGCCCGGGGGTGAAGTCGACCTGTTTTAATAATGCGATCAGTTCATCGTAGCAACCGTGAACGTCGCCAATCAGATATGTAGACATTAGATTAATGAATAAGTGTAGGTACGGCGAGACGGAATACGGGAATAGCAATGCGGAAAGCATTACCGTCGGCATCGACCATTTCGTAATGGCCCTGCATGGTACCCAGCGGCGTTTCAATTACCGCGCCGCTGGTGTACTGATACTCTTCGCCAGGGGCGATATGGGGTTGTTCACCGACCACACCTTCGCCCTGGACTTCAATTTCACGGCCATTGCCGTTGGTGATAAGCCAGTAGCGCCCGAGCAGTTGCACAGGCATCCGCCCCAGATTGCGAATGGTTACGGTATAAGCAAAGACAAAACGTTCTTCATCCGGTGTGGATTGGGACTCAATGTAGACGCTTTGAACCTGAACACAGACGCGGGGCGAATCAATCATGGCTTAGCTCTCCTTCGGCGGCGCATTGTCGCTGATGTAATTAGCCAGCTTGCAGTACTGCTCTACGGAAATATTTTCCGCACGCATTGCCGGGTCGATGCCCAACTCAGCTAATACGTCAACGGTAAACAGATTGCCAAGGCTGTTACGAATCGTTTTACGGCGCTGGTTAAAGGCTTCTGTCGTGATACGGCTCAGCACGCGCAGGTCTTTGACCGGGTACGGCATCGTTTTATGTGGCACCAGGCGCACAACCGCAGAATCTACCTTTGGCGGTGGCGTGAATGCGGAAGGCGGTACTTCTAATACCGGGATCACGTTGCAGTAATATTGCGCCATCACGCTTAAACGACCATACGCTTTACTGTTCGGCCCTGCAACCAGACGGTTAACGACCTCTTTTTGCAACATGAAGTGCATGTCGGCAATGGCATCAGTATAGCTAAACAGATGGAACATCAGCGGGGTGGAGATGTTGTACGGCAGGTTACCGAACACGCGCAGCGGCTGTCCCATTTTTTCTGACAGTTCGCCAAAGTTCATGGTCATCGCATCCTGCTGATAAATCGTCAGCTTCGGCCCGAGGAACGGGTGCGTTTGCAGACGCGCGGCCAGATCGCGGTCGAGTTCGATAACGGTCAGTTCGTCGAGGCGTTCGCCTACCGGCTCGGTCAGCGCGGCAAGTCCCGGGCCGATTTCGACCATGGCCTGACCTTTCTGCGGATTAATGGCAGAAACGATACTGTCGATCACAAACTGATCGTTGAGGAAGTTTTGCCCGAAGCGTTTACGGGCTAAGTGGCCCTGATGGACTCGATTAGTCATTGAGTATTAACAATCATTTTGATGGCGAGATTAAGCGCCGTAATAAAACTGCCGACATCCGCTTTTCCCTGGCCTGCCAGATCCAGCGCAGTACCGTGGTCAACGGACGTTCGAATAAAGGGTAAACCGAGGGTGATATTCACCCCGCGGCCAAAGCCCTGGTATTTTAGCACGGGCAGACCCTGATCGTGGTACATCGCGAGTACGGCGTCGGCATTATCCAGGTATTTGGGCTGGAAAAGGGTGTCGGCAGGCAGAGGCCCGCTGAGGTTCATCCCCTTCGCCCGCATCTCCTCAAGCACCGGAATGATGGTGTCGATCTCTTCGGTGCCCATATGTCCGCCCTCACCCGCGTGCGGATTCAGGCCGCAAACCAGCACATGCGGCTGCGGAATGCCGAATTTGGTTTGCAGATCGTGATGCAAAATGCCAATGATCTCACGCAGGAGTTCAGGCGTAATGGCATCCGGAATGGCTTTGATCGGCAGGTGCGTTGTCACCAGCGCAACGCGCATTGCTTCGGTTGCCAGCATCATCACCACTTTCGGGCTGTGCGAACGCTCTTCGAAAAATTCGGTATGCCCGGTAAACGGAATGCCCGCGTCATTGATCACGCCTTTATGCACCGGACCGGTGATCAGGGCGGCAAATTCGCCCTGAAGGCAACCGTCACAGGCGCGCGCCAGCGTCTCGACAACGTAGTGGCCGTTTTCGGTGTGTAACTCGCCGGGGACAACAGGCGCACGAAGCGGAACAGAAAGCAGGGTGAGAGTACCAGACTGCTGCGGTGCGGGCTGTTGGCCTTCAACGTAAGGGAGGAGCGTTAAAGGCAGACCGAGCAAAGCTGCCCGGTCTTGTAACAGTGTTGCATCTGCACAGACAACCAACTCTACCGGCCAGCTGCACTGGGCGAGCTGAACCACCAGGTCAGGCCCAATCCCGGCGGGTTCGCCGGGGGTGATCACAACACGATGCGGTTTCATCAGTTGCTCAACACTTTCACGTAAGCGCTGGCGCGTTGTTCCTGCATCCAGGTTGCGGCTTCTTCAGAGAACTTACGGTTAAACAGCATGCGATACGCGCGGTCTTTCTGCGCCGCGTCGGTTTTATCCACGTTGCGCGTGTCCATCAGCTGGATCAGATGCCAGCCGAAGGAAGAGTGTACCGGCGCGCTCATCTGGCCTTTATTCAGCTTCATTAACGCATCGCGGAAAGCCGGATCGTAAATATCAGCGGCCGCCCAACCCAGGTCACCGCCCTGGTTTGCAGAGCCAGGATCCTGAGAGAACTCTTTTGCTGCTTTATCGAAGGTGGTTTTACCGCTCTTGATGTCTGCGGCGATCTGTTCCAGCTTCGCACGGGCCTGATCGTCAGTCATGATCGGAGACGGCTTAAGCAGGATATGACGCGCGTGAACTTCAGTAACCGAAATGTTCTGGCTCTGGCCGCGCAGGTCGTTCACTTTCAGAATGTGGAAGCCCACACCGGAACGGATTGGACCGACGATATCGCCTTTCTTCGCGGTGCTCAGCGCCTGGGCAAACAGGGATGGCAGCTCCTGAATACGCCCCCAGCCCATCTGGCCGCCTTTCAGCGCCTGCTGGTCAGCGGAATAGGTGATCGCCAGCTTGCCGAAGTCATCGCCATTACGCGCCTGCTCAACGATAGCGCGCGCCTGGCTTTCCGCCTCTGCCGCCTGATCGGAGGTTGGGTTTTCCGGCAGTGGGATCAGGATGTGGCTCAGGTTAAGCTCTGTGCTGGCATCATTCTGATTCCCCACCTGTTTTGCCAGGGCATCCACTTCCTGCGGCAGGATGGTGACGCGGCGACGGACTTCATTATTACGCACTTCTGAAATCAGCATCTCTTTACGGATCTGATTGCGGTAGGTGGCGTAGCTGATGCCGTCATAGGTGAGGCGGCTACGCATCTGGTCCGGGGTAATGTTGTTCTGCTTTGCAATGTTGGCGATCGCCTGATCGAGCTGCTCGTCAGAGATCTTCACACCCATTTTCTGGCCCATTTGCAGGACAATCTGATCCATGATCAAACGTTCCAGGATCTGGTGGCGCAGCGTAGCGTCATCCGGAAGTTGTTGACCTGCCTGGCCCGAGTTGAGCTTTACAGATTTCATCAAACCGTCAACGTCACTTTCAAGCACGACGCCGTTGTTAACCACAGCCGCGACTTTATCGACAACCTGTGGGGCCGCGAAGCTGGTATTCGCAACCATAGCGACACCGAGTAGCAGCGTTTTCCAGTTCTTCATACTTTTTCCATTTCAATTAACCGCAAAGCGGATTACGTTGTAAATCAAGCATATTACAATGAACTACGATACGGCAGAATGTTCGAGCGCAGCATCTGCTGCGTGCCCAGACCGTAGTTAGAACTCAGGCCGCGCAACTCGATATTAAAGCCAATCACGTTATCGTATTTACCCTGACTGTTTTGCGTATCCCAACCGTTAAGTTTGCGTTCGTAACCGACACGTATTGCGTAACAGCAGGAGTTATATTGCAGACCCAGCATCTGGTCAGCAGGTTTTTGGGCATTCGTGTCATAGTAGTAGGCCCCGACGACTGACCAACGATCGGCAATCGGCCAGCTCGCGGCGGTACCCACCTGTGAAATACCGTCTTTGTATGGGTCGGAAGTGGAATAATTAGGCAGTGTCGCCTGAATGTATTCCGGGCTGGCGTATCGGTATGTCAACTGCAACATACGGTCTTCATCACGACGATACTCGATGGCAGCGCTGCCCGTCGCGATATTGTCCAGTCGAGTATCGTACTGAACACCACCGCGCAGACCCCAACGATTCGTCATGCGCCAGTAAGTGTCGCCCGCCCATACCAGTGAGCCCGTTTTGTTGTCTTTCTCCCACTGAATTTTATCATCGCCAGTGCGTGATTCTGTGAAATAGTAGATTTGACCAACAGAAACGTTAAAACGTTCAACGGCAGCATCATCATATATACGCGTTGTGACGCCGGTCGTTAACTGGTTAGCAGACGCAATACGGTCAAGGCCGCCGTAGGTACGGTCGCGGAACAGGCCGCTATAGTCAGATTGCAGTAAAGACGAGTCGTAGTTTTGAATCTTGCTCTGATCGCGATAAGGCACGTACAGATACTGCATACGTGGCTCAAGCGTCTGGGTATATCCATCCGCGAGCATGCCCATATCGCGTTCGAAAATGAGCTTGCCGTCCATTTTAAACTGAGGGAGGACACGGTTTACTGAATCTGCAAGATCGTTCGCGTTGTTCGGATTCGCATTGTATTTATCAATATTTTTCTGCTGGTAGTGGGTGGCCATCACTTTGGCTTCGGTATTCAGGCTAGCCCAGTCGTTTGACCACGGCAGGTTGATCGTCGGCTCGATATGCAGACGCGTAGCTTCCGGCATATCTGAGTTGGTGTTGACGAAATGGACCGCCTGAGCGTAAACGCGCGTGTCGAAAGGACCCACATCGTTCTGGTACCAGTTCACGTCCAGCTGCGGCTCTGCACCGTAGGTGCTGTTTGTTTGCGTATCAAATACCTGGAACTGTTTGGTCGACACCGTCGCGTCAAAGTTCTCAATGGCGTAGCCCACGCTGAATTTCTGCGTGGCGTAACCGTCGGTACTGGAGCCGTATTTAGAATCAAAGTCGTTGAAGTAATACGGATCGCTGACTTTGGTGTAGTCGATGTTGAAGCGCCACACCTGATCCAATACCCCGGCGTGCTTCCAGTAGTACATCCAGCGGTGCTTATCACCTTCGCTTGGATGTTCGTCCTGGAAGACCTTATCTGATGGCAGATAATCAAATTCCATCAGACCCGCGCCCGCCTTGGTCAGATAGCGGAATTCGTTCTCCCACATGATGTTGCCGCGCTTATGGATATAGTGCGGCGTGATCGTGGCGTCCATGTTGGGCGCAATGTTCCAGTAGTACGGCAGGTAGAACTCAAAGTAGTTCGATGTGCTGTACTTGGCGTTCGGGATCAGGAAACCTGAACGACGTTTGTCACCCACGGGCAGTTGCAGGTAAGGACTATAGAAAATGGGCACCGGGCCGAGTTTAAAACGAGCGTTCCAGATCTCTGCAACCTGTTCTTCACGGTCGTGGATCACTTCACTGCCCACAACGCTCCAGGTATTTGACCCTGGCAAACAGGAGGTAAACGTGCCGTTTTCGAGAATGGTGTAGCGGTTTTCGCCGCGCTGCTTCATCAGGTCCGCGGTACCGCGCCCCTGACGACCGACCATCTGGTAATCACCTTCCCAGACGTTGGTGTCTTTGGTATTCAGATTCGACCAGGCTTTCGGACCTTTCAGGATGACCTGATTGTCGTCATAGTGCACATTACCCAGCGCATCCACCGTACGGACAGGCGCCTGAGCACCTTCCGGTTGCTTCTGGTGCAATTGCACTTCGTCAGCAAGCAGGCGACTGTTGCCCTGGTTAATATCGACATTGCCCGTAAAGGTTGCATTGTCAGGATAATTACCTTTTGCGCTGTCGGCATTAATGGTGACGGGTAAGTCATTCGTATCGCCTTTCACCAGTGGGCGATTGTAACTTGGGACGCCAAGCATACACTGCGAGGCGAGATCGGCTGCGAGCCCCTGTTGGCTATACAGGGCGGTGCCAATCATTGTGGCCAGAAGGGTGGGGATACGTTTTTTCATACGTTGTATTTTATTGTTCCGTCATCAGTGGCTACGGCTTACAAACGCTCAGAGACTATCTTACTCATCAGCGCAGTACCAGCGTTAATCCTGCCCGTTTGCGCGCCAGAGTGTTAGGCTCGCTATCGAATGACGAGTATGATAATGCAAATTATAGGCGATGTCCCTCAATTGACCGTGGCGCGACCACTGTAATGATGGCGTTGCGTCGGCCAGGAACATGACCATTCGGGGAGTATATGCAGTATTGGGGTAAAATAATCGGCGTTGCGTTCGCAATTATTATGGGTGCCGGATTCTGGGGTGTCGTTCTTGGCCTCATTATCGGCCATATGTTTGATAAAGCACGCAGCCGCAAAATGGCCTGGTTTGCCAACCAGCGCGAGCGCCAGTCACTCTTTTTCTCCACCACCTTCGAGGTGATGGGGCACTTAACCAAATCAAAAGGGCGCGTAACGGAAGCCGATATTCAGGTGGCCAGCGTCTTTATGGATCGCATGAATCTGCACGGCGAATCCCGCATCGCGGCGCAGAATGCGTTCCGGATTGGTAAATCAGATAACTACCCGCTGCGTGAAAAAATGCGGCAGTTCCGTAGCATCTGTTTCGGGCGTTTTGATTTAATTCGGATGTTTCTGGAAATTCAAATCCAGGCCGCCTTCGCGGATGGTTCTCTGCATCCGAATGAACGGGACGTTTTATATGTGATTGCCGAAGAGCTGGGCATTTCCCGCATGCAGTTCGACCAGTTCCTGCGTATGATGCAGGGCGGCGCGCAGTTTGGCGGTGGTTATCAGCAACAGCACTCCTCCGGCGGCTGGCAGCAGGCGCAGCGTGGCCCCACGCTTGAAGATGCCTGCAACGTCCTCGGCGTGAAGCCGTCTGACGATGTCACGACCATCAAACGCGCCTATCGTAAGCTGATGAGCGAGCACCATCCGGATAAGCTGGTGGCGAAAGGCCTGCCGCCAGAGATGATGGAGATGGCGAAGCAAAAAGCGCAGGAAATTCAGAAAGCCTACGAGCTGATTAAAGAGCAGAAAGGTTTTAAATAAAAAATGGCCCGACAGTGTCGGGCCATTTTTTCAGAAGTCCACCGGGGCTTTGAACGTCATGGCGTTGCCGAAAGCAGGGTGGGTAATGGTGAGCGTCTGCGCATGCAGTTGCAGGCGCGGCGCTAAGGCCAGCGCTTCCGGCGGCGCATAGAATCTGTCCCCCAGAATCGGGTGACCCATCGCAAGCATATGCACACGCAGCTGGTGGGAGCGCCCGGTAATCGGCTTTAGCAGGACGCGCGCGGTGTTATCCGGCGCGTACTCCAGCACTTCATACTCGGTTTGCGCGGCCTTGCCGGTTTCATAACACACCTTCTGCTTTGGCCGGTTCGGCCAGTCGCAAATCAGCGGTAAATCCACCAGCCCTTCCGCCTGCGCCGGATGACCCCAGACGCGCGCGACATACTGCTTCTTCGGCTCGCGCTCGCGGAACTGACGCTTCAGCTCGCGTTCTGCCGCTTTATTCAGAGCCACCACAATCACGCCGCTGGTCGCCATATCCAGACGATGGACAGACTCGGCCTGAGGATAATCACGCTGGATACGCGTCATCACGCTGTCTTTATGCTCTTCCAGACGCCCCGGCACGGATAACAAGCCGCTCGGCTTGTTAACCACCATAATGTGCTCATCCTGATACAGAATGACCAGCCACGGATCCATCGGGGGATTGTAGGGCTCCATTACCATCTTGCGCTCCGCTTACTGATGCGTCACAACGATAAGACGCAGGGCGTCGAGACGCCACCCCGCCTGATTCAGGCTTTCCAGCACCTGCTGGCGATTGCTCTCAATAGCGGCCAGCTCATCGTCACGAATGTTCGGGTTCACCGCTTTCAACGCTTCCAGGCGCGACAGCTCGGCAGAAAGCTTCTCATCGGCTTCGCTACGCGCCGCATCGATCAGTTCTCTGGCCGCTTTTTCGGCCTGGGCTTCACCCAGTTGCAGAATGGCATGCACGTCCTGCTGCACCGCATTCACCAGCTTGCTGCCGGTATGGCGGTTCACCGCGCTCAGCTGACGGTTGAAGCTTTCAAACTCTACCTGACCGGCCAGATTCGTACCGTTTTTATCCAGCAGCAGACGCACCGGGGTTGGCGGCAGGAAGCGGTTAAGCTGAAGCTGTTTCGGCGCCTGCGCTTCCACAACGTAGATCAGCTCCACCAGCAGCGTGCCCACAGGTAAGGCTTTGTTCTTCAACAGGGAGATGGTGCTGCTGCCGGTATCGCCTGAGAGGATCAGATCCAGGCCATTGCGGATCAGCGGGTGCTCCCAGGTGATGAACTGTGCGTCTTCGCGGGACAGCGCCACATCACGCTCAAAGGTGATGGTGCAGCCGTCTTCCGGCAGGCCCGGGAAATCCGGCACCAGCATATGATCGGACGGGGTCAGCACGATCATGTTCTCGCCGCGATCGTCCTGGTTAATGCCGACGATGTCGAACAGGTTCATGGAGAAGCTAATCAGGCTGGTGTCATCGTCCTGTTCTTCAATACTTTCGGCCAGCTGCTGCGCTTTTTCACCGCCGTTGGAGTGGATCTCCAGCAGGCGATCGCGCCCCTGCTCCAGCTGGGCTTTCAGCGCGTCGTGCTTCTCTCGACAGGATTTGATCAGCTCATCAAAGCCCTCGGTGTTTTCCGGCGCCGCAAGGTAACCGATCAGGTCTGCATGCACCTGATCGTAAATGGTGCGGCCGGTCGGGCAGGTATGTTCAAACGCATCCAGGCCTTCGTGGTACCAGCGAACCAGAACGGACTGGGCGGTTTTCTCCAGATACGGAACGTGGATCTGAATATCGTGCGCCTGACCGATACGATCCAGACGGCCGATACGCTGCTCAAGCAGATCCGGATTAAACGGCAGATCGAACATCACCAGATTGCTGGCGAACTGGAAGTTACGGCCTTCAGAACCGATTTCGGAGCACAGCAGAACCTGCGCGCCGCTGTCCTCTTCACTAAACCACGCCGCAGCGCGGTCGCGCTCGATAATAGACATGCCTTCATGGAACACGGCGGCGCGAATACCTTCGCGCTCGCGCAGCACTTGTTCAAGTTGCAGGGCGGTGGCTGCCTTGGCGCAGATCACCAGCACCTTCCGGGAACGGTGCGCGGTCAGATAACCCATCAACCACTCCACGCGCGGATCGAAGTTCCACCAGGTGCCAGTGTCGCCTTCAAATTCCTGATAAATCTGCTCCGGATAGAGCATGTCGCGCGCGCGATCTTCCGCAGATTTACGGGTGCCCATAATGCCGGAGACTTTGATCGCCGTCTGGTACTGGGTCGGCAGCGGCAGTTTGATGGTGTGCAGTTCGCGTTTCGGGAAGCCTTTTACACCGTTACGGGTGTTACGGAACAGCACGCGGCTGGTGCCGTGGCGGTCCATCAGCATGTCGATCAGCTCTTTACGCGCAGATCCCGCATTATCGCTGTCGCTGTTCGCGGCCTGAAGCAGCGGCTCAATATCCTGCTCGCCGATAAGATCGCTGAGGGTGTTAAGTTCATCATTAGAGAGACGATTACCGGCCAGCAGCAGCGCGACGGCGTCCGCCACCGGACGATAGTTTTTCTGCTCTTCCACAAACTGCTCAAAATCGTGGAAACGGTTCGGATCGAGCAGGCGCAGACGGGCGAAGTGGCTCTCAAGACCCAGCTGCTCCGGGGTGGCGGTCAGAAGCAGAACACCCGGTACGCGCTCGGCAAGCTGCTCAATCGCCATGTATTCGCGGCTTGGCGCGTCCTCGCTCCAGACGAGGTGGTGTGCTTCGTCGACGACCATCAGATCCCATTCAGCGTCGCACAGATGCTCCAGGCGTTGCTTGCTGCGGCGCACGAAGTCCAGGGAGCAGATCACCAGCTGTTCGGTTTCAAACGGGTTGTCCGCGTCGTGCTGGGCTTCGGCGTAGCGTTCGTCATCGAACAGAGAGAAGCGCAGGTTAAAGCGGCGCAGCATCTCGACCAGCCACTGGTGTTGCAGCGTTTCCGGCACCACAATCAGCACGCGCTCGGCAGCGCCAGAGAGCAGCTGCTGGTGCAGGATCATGCCTGCTTCGATGGTTTTACCCAGGCCCACTTCGTCAGCCAGCAGCACGCGAGGCGCATGGCGACGGCCCACGTCATGGGCGATATTCAGCTGATGGGGAATAAGGCTGGTACGCTGACCGCGCAGGCCGCTCCACGGCATGCGGTACTGTTCACTCTGGAACTTACGCGCGCGGTAGCGCAGAGAGAAGCGATCCATTCGGTCGATTTGCCCGGCAAACAGACGGTCCTGCGGCTTGCTGAAAACCAGTTTGCTGTCGAGCAGCACTTCACGCAGGATAACATTCGTCTCGTCGGTATCAAGACGCGTACCGATGTAGGCGAGCAGTCCATTCTCTTCTTTTACGTCTTCAACCTTCAGCTGCCAGCCTTCGTGGCTGGTCACGGTGTCGCCCGGATTGAACATTACGCGGGTAACAGGGGAGTCATTGCGAGCGTACAGGCGGTTTTCACCGGTAGCAGGGAAAAGGAGGGTAACCATGCGCGCATCGACGGCAACGACGGTTCCTAATCCAAGTTCGCTTTCTGTATCGCTGATCCAGCGTTGACCAAGTGTAAAAGGCATAGTTGTTCGGCTCTAATCTTTAATTGCAGGCAATAGTTCGACCCCGTCAAAAAAGACGGTCATCGAAAAATGGGTCCGGGAATGGAAAGGGCGCTATGGTACTGGATGGCAACGGTTTCGTCACGCGTCAAAATAGCCCAAGTTGTCCTGTCACTAGTGTAGCAAAGTCGTCATTGATGAACGGTAAAATTCCCTCCGCAACCGGCTGAAGCTGGCGGGTCAGGTAGTGATCGTAATCAAGCGGAGACTGCTGGTAATCAACGGGTTCCGGGCCGTTAGTGGTCCAGACGTATTTGATCGTTCCCCGGTTCTGATACTGCGGCGCACGGCCCCGGCGAACGTTCTCTTCATCCGCCAGCCGCGCGGCGCGTACGTGGGGAGGAACGTTACGTTGATATTCGGCCAGGGGGCGGCGCAGGCGCTTGCGATACACCAGTTGGTCATCCAGTTCACCCGCCATCAGGCTGGCGATGGTGTCGCGCACATAATCCTGATAAGGCTCATTGCGGAACACCCGCAGGTAGAGCGTCTGCTGGAACTGCTGTGCCAGCGGCGTCCAGTCGGTGCGCACTGTCTCCAGCCCTTTAAACACCATCCGCTGCGTGTCACCTTCCTGAATCAGCCCGGCGTAGCGCTTCTTGCTGCCCTGGTCGGTTCCGCGAATGGTCGGCATTAAAAAGCGGGCAAAATGGGTTTCAAACTCCAGCTCTAACGCGCTGGTTAACCGCTCTTTTTGCAAACTTTCGCGCCACCAGTCGTTCACAAAGGCGACCAGATCTTTGCCGATTTGTGCGGCGTCGTCTTCCGAATGGGCGGCTTTCAGCCAGACAAAGGTGGAGTCTGTATCGCCATAAATCACATCATAGCCCCGGGATTCAATCAGCGCTTTGGTCTGGCGCATAATCTCGTGCCCGCGCATGGTGATGGACGACGCCAGACGGGGATCAAAGAAGCGGCAGGCACTGGTACCCAGCACGCCGTAAAAGGCGTTCATAATGATTTTCAGCGCCTGTGAGAGCGGCTTGTTGCCGTGGCGCTTGGCCTCATCGCGGCCGTGCCAGATGTTTCCCACAATTTCGGGCAGGCAGTGTTTTTCCCGCGAGAAGCGTGCTCCAAGAAAACCTTCGGTGCTGTGCGCATCGTCTGGCTGCGCCATCCCCTCCACCAGCCCCACCGGATCAATCAGAAACGTGCGGATAATGGACGGATACAGGCTTTTATAATCCAGCACCAGCACCGAGTCATACAGCCCGGGCCGTGAATCCATCACGTAACCGCCGGGGCTGGCCTGCGGCGGCACGTCGCCGAGGTTAGGGGCGACATAGCCAGCCCGGTGCATCCGCGGGAAATAGAGGTGGCTGAAGGCCGCTACCGAGCCGCCGTGCCTGTCGACCGCAAGGCCGTTCACCGTCGCCCGCTCCAGCAGGAAGGGCATGATCTCGGTTTTGTGGAAGATCTGCGTCACCAGCTCGCAATCTTTCAGGTTATAGGTGGCGAGCGCGGGTTTGTCTTCATTAAAGCGCCGGTCGATCTCGTCCATTCGGTCCCAGGGATTGTCGATGGATTTACCTTCGCCGAGCAGTTCCTGGGCGACCGCTTCCAGCGAGAAGGAAGAGAAGTTCCAGAAGGCGGATTTCAGCGCCTCGATGCCGTCGATAATCAGGCGACCGTTAGCCTGCGCGAAGAAAACACCGTTCTTAAAACCATGCTCACGCCACTCCAGCTCGCTGTTTCCGCGCCCCAGCATCAGCGGGATACGGTAACGCTCGGCATGTTTTTGCAGCACGCGCAGGTCAAACTGCACTACGTTCCAGCCGATCAGAACATCCGGATCGTGCTCGGCAAACCACTGGTTAAGCTTCTCCAGCAGTTGCGGGCGGCTGTTGACGTACTCCAGATTAAAATCCAGCGCGGACGCATCGCCGTTTGGCGGCCCGAGCATATAGACAACCCGCTGCCCACAGCCTTCCAGACCAATGCAGTACAGTTCGCCGTGGCGGGTGGTTTCGATATCCAGCGAGACCCACTTGAGCGGGGGGCGATAATTCGGGCTAGGCTTGAGGCGCGCGTTAACGATCCTGCCATTTTGCGCGGTGCCATCTACCCAGACGGGGGCGGTGATAAACCGCTCCATCAGAAAGCGTTCAGGCGGGCGAATGTCGGCCTCGTAAAGCGTCACGCCCGCTTCACGGAGCAGTTTTTCATAGCGCATTAACTGGCGATGGGCGCGGCAATAGAGGCCGTAAACCGGCTGGCGGTGGAAATCTTTCAGTTCAAGCGGGGTTATGCGCCAGCCGTTTTCGCCGCGCAGCATTTGTTTCACTTTCTCGACGTGAGCTTCAGGAATAAAGGCCACGGACTCCTGCGGCGGGAGCGTAACGTTTAGCGGGCCGTTGTCCGTTGCCAGCCAGAATTCAACCTCAGTACCCTGAGGGGTATCCCGCCAGTGTCTGGTCAGTAAAAAGCCTTCTTGCGCCTGCGTCACGGCGTTATCCCATAAAACAAAACCAGGCCTGATTATAGCCTGGTTGAGGGGTGTTTGCTGGGGTTTTATACAGTGCCTGTTCAGTCGGATGGCGCTGCGCTTATCCGGCCTAGAGGTTCCGCAGTCACGGTAAGCGCAGCGCCACCGGGCAAAGGTTTACTGCCCGTAGTAGGCTTTCGCACCGTGCTTACGCAGGTAATGCTTATCCAGCAGGGTTTGCTGCATGTCCGGCAGCTGCGGTGCCATCTGGCGGCAGAAGATCCCCATATAGGCGACTTCCTCCATCACGATCGCGTTGTGCACAGCGTCCTCCGCGTTTTTACCCCAGGCAAACGGGCCGTGGGAGTGCACCAGCACGCCGGGCATTTGCGCCGCGTCGATTCCCTGTTTTTCGAAGGTTTCGACGATCACGTTCCCGGTTTCCCATTCGTACTCACCGTTGATCTCCGCATCGGTCATCAGACGCGTGCAGGGAATGGTGCCGTAAAAGTAGTCCGCGTGGGTGGTGCCGGTCGCCGGAATAGGCTGGCCCGCCTGCGCCCAGATGGTCGCGTGACGCGAATGGGTATGCACAATCCCACCGATGGTCGGGAAGGCCTGATACAGCAGGCGGTGAGTCGGCGTATCGGAGGAGGGCTTTTTTTTGCCTTCAACCACTTCACCCGTTTCGATGCTGACCACCACCATGTCTTCTGCGGTCATTACCGTGTAATCCACGCCGGAAGGCTTGATCACGAACACCCCTTTTTCCCGGTCAACGGCGCTGACGTTGCCCCAGGTCAGGGTCACCAGGTTATGTTTTGGCAGCGCCAGGTTGGCTTCGAGTACCTGACGTTTGAGATCTTCTAACATTGTCGTCTCCTGCCAGATGGCGCTTCGCTTATCCGGCCTACAGAACCGTAGGCCCGGTAAACGAAGTGCCACCGGGCATTCAGGGCTTAGCGTTTTGAACCGTAATAGACTTCGTTCCAGCGCAGCGCGTCTTTAAAGGCTGGCAGACGGGTATCGTTATCAATCACGGTCAGTTCGATGTCGTGCAGCTCGGCAAACTGACGCATATCGTTCAGGTCAAGCGCGTGGCTGAATACGGTGTGGTGCGCGCCGCCGGCCAGGATCCAGGCTTCCGACGCGGTTGGCAGGTCAGGCTGCGCTTTCCACAAGGCGTTGGCGACCGGCAGTTTCGGCAGAGAATGCGGAGTTTCCACCGCATCGACGCAGTTCACCAGCAGGCGGAAACGGTCGCCGAGGTCGATCAGGCTGGCGTTAATGGCCGGGCCGGTACGGGTGTTGAAGATCAGACGGGCCGGATCCGCTTTGCCGCCAATGCCGAGGTACTGCACGTCGAGGATCGGTTTCTCTTCAACCGCGATGGATGGACACACTTCCAGCATGTGCGAGCCGAGCACCAGATCGTTGCCGTTCTCGAAGTGGTAGGTGTAGTCCTCCATAAAAGAGGTGCCGCCCTGTAGACCGGTTGACATCACCTTCATGATGCGAAGCAGAGCGGCAGTTTTCCAGTCGCCTTCGCCCGCAAAGCCGTAGCCCTGCTGCATCAGACGTTGTACCGCCAGACCCGGGAGCTGTTTCAGGCCGTGGAGATCTTCAAAGGTGGTGGTAAAAGCGTGGAAGCCGCCCTGTTCCAGGAAGCGCTTCATGCCCAGCTCAATGCGCGCCGCGTCCAGCACATTCTGGCGCTTGTCGCGGTTGATTTGTGCCGCAGGCGTCAGACGGTAGCTGCTTTCGTACTCGTCCACCAGCGCGTTAACGTCGCCATCGCTGATGTCATTCACCACCTGCACCAGGTCGCCCACCGCCCAGGTGTTGACGGAAAAGCCAAATTTAATCTGCGCGGCCACTTTATCACCGTCGGTGACCGCCACTTCGCGCATGTTGTCGCCGAAACGCACCACTTTCAGGTGACGGGTATCCTGCTTAGATACCGCCTGACGCATCCAGGAGCCAATGCGTTTTTGTGCCTGGCCATCCTGCCAGTGGCCGGTCACCACGGCATGCTGTTGACGCATGCGCGCGCCGATGAAGCCGAACTCGCGGCCGCCGTGCGCGGTCTGGTTCAGGTTCATGAAGTCCATGTCGATGCTGTCCCACGGCAGGGAGGCGTTGAACTGCGTGTGGAATTGCAACAGCGGTTTGTTGAGGATAGCCAGGCCGTTGATCCACATTTTGGCTGGTGAGAAGGTGTGCAGCCACACCACCAGGCCAGCGCATTTGTCATCGTAATTGGCATCGCGGCAAATGTTGGTGATTTCGTCCGGGGTAGTCCCCAGCGGCTTCAGCACCAGTTTGCACGGCAGTTTGGCTTCCGCGTTCAGCGCATTCACAACGTGCTCCGCGTGTTTCGTCACCTGCTGCAACGCTTCCGGTCCGTACAAATGCTGGCTGCCAATCACAAACCACACTTCATAATTATTAAAAATGGTCATTATCGTGTCCTTAATGTGTCAGGGTTGCCGTAGTGTCCGCGGTGCTTTTGGCCGGGGCGGCGACAGGGAGATAGTGAAGTTCGGCGCTTTTTGCCCATTGCTGGTAGCGCTGATAAAGCTGTTCAAAGCGTTGTGCCTGCTGAGTCTGCGGATGGAGCGTATTTTCGACGGCGCTCGCCATATGCTGTTGCGCGGTCGGGATATCCGCATGGACGCCTGCGGCCACGGCAGCGAAAATCGCGGCACCCAGCGCACAGCACTGATCGGAGGCCACAATTTGCAGCGGCCGGTTCAACACGTCGCAGCAGGCCTGCATAATCACCGGATTTTTACGGGCGATCCCGCCCAGCGCCATCACGTTGTTCACGTCAATGCCCTGATCGATGAAGCACTCCATGATGGCGCGCGCGCCGAACGCGGTGGCGGCGATCAGGCCGCCAAACAGCGCGGGCGCGTCGGTCGCGAGGTTGAGATCGGTAATCACTCCTTTCAGACGCTGGTTGGCAAACGGCGTACGACGGCCGTTGAACCAGTCCAGCACCACCGGCAGGTGGTCGAGAGACGGATTTTTTGCCCAGGCGTCGGTGAGCTGCGGCAGGAGCTGTTTTTTGCTCGCCGTAATCTGCGTTTTCAGTTCAGGATGCGCGGCAGCCAGCTGATCCAGCGGCCAGCCGAGCACGCGGCCAAACCAGGCATAGATATCACCGAAGGCGGACTGGCCCGCTTCAAGGCCGATAAAATCAGGCACCACGCTGCCGTCAACCTGGCCGCAGATGCCTTTCACCGCGCGGTCGCCGACGCTGGCTTTATCTGCCGTCAGAATGTCACAGGTGGAGGTGCCGATAACTTTCACCAGCGTGTTGGGCTGCGCACCCGCGCCCACGGCCCCCATATGGCAGTCGAACGCGCCGCCGGAAATGGTCACGTTTTGCGGCAGACCGAGGCGTTTCGCCCACTCTTCGCAGAGCGTGCCGACCGGGATATCGGCGGTGAAGGTGTCGGTGAACAGCGGGTATGTCAGGTTTTTGTTGATGATCGGGTCGAGTTCATCGAAGAACGCTGCCGGAGGCAGACCACCCCAGCTTTCATGCCACAGCGATTTATGCCCGGCGCTGCAACGGCCGCGGCGAATATCCTGCGGACGCGTGGTGCCGGAGAGCAGGGCGGGAACCCAGTCGCACAGCTCAATCCATGACGCCGCTGCCTGTGCGACCGACGCGTCCGCGCGGGTAACGTGCAGGATCTTGGCCCAGAACCACTCGCTGGAGTAAATCCCGCCGATGTAGCGGGAGTAGTCATTTTTGCCCGGCTGATGGCATAAGCGGGTGATGGCTTCCGCCTCTTCCACGGCGGTATGGTCTTTCCACAGCACAAACATGGCGTTCGGGTTGTCGGCAAACTCCGGTAGCAGCGCCAGTACGCGGCCTTCGGCATCGACAGGGGCAGGCGTTGAGCCGGTGCTGTCGACGCCAATCCCCACGACATCGGCCCGCTGGGCGTCGGTCAACTCCGCCAGAACGGTTTTGATCGCCGCTTCCATCGACTCGATGTAGTCCCGCGGGTGGTGACGGAACTGGTTGTTTGGCGCATCGCAGTAGCGCCCCTCTTGCCAGCGCGGATACCACTCAACGCTGGTTGCTATCTCCTGGCCAGTCGTACAGTCCACTGCCAGCGCGCGAACTGAGTCGCTGCCAAAATCGAGGCCAATTGCAATTGCCATGATGTTGCTCCATCCAAAAAACAGGTATGGAAGAACATTAGAGACTAGGGACAAAAATCGTCAGGCAGGATCCGCTAATCTTATGGACTAAATTGCTGTAGCCACGCAAAGTGTGACGCCGTGCAAATATTCTATGTGGACATTTCTGCCGCACTTATAGACACTTTTGTTACTGCTTATCCACCCGTGCTGGCGGAGAAATCAGGGGGAAAGGCTGAAACATGGCGGACGTAAAAGAGGCGTGATGCTTTTTGGATCTTTTCGCGGGCCATTTTTATACTGCTTTTATCGATATGGACAATTGGTTTCCTTCAGGACCCTTGGGAGAACTGAATCTATGGCCGAACCGCAAAACGATCCTTTACTGCCGGGCTACTCATTTAACGCCCATCTGGTGGCGGGACTGACGCCAATTGAGGCCGAGGGATATCTCGATTTTTACGTCGATCGCCCTCTTGGCATGAAGGGATATATCCTGAACCTGACCGTACGCGGAGAAGGGGTCGTCAAAAATGGGGATCAACAGTTTATCTGCCGCCCCGGTGATATGCTGCTGTTCCCGCCGGGGGAGATCCATCACTACGGGCGCCACCCGGATGCCAAAGAGTGGTATCACCAGTGGGTCTATTTCCGTCCGCGCGCCTACTGGCAGGAGTGGCTCTCGTGGCCGGCCATTTTCGCCCATACCGGTTTATATCGCCCGGATGAGGCGCATCTGGCGCAGTTCCGTGAGCTGTTCGCACAGATTATTGAGGCAGGGCAGGCGGGCGGGCGCTACGCCGAACTGCTGGCCATCAACCTGCTTGAACAGGTGCTGCTGCGCCGCATGGAGGCCATCAACGAGTCGCTTAATCCGCCGCTGGACAACCGCGTCCGCGACGCCTGCCAGTACATCAGCGACCACCTTGCCGACAGCCAGTTTGATATTGCCAGCGTCGCCCAGCATGTGTGCCTGTCGCCGTCACGGCTGTCGCATCTGTTCCGCCAGCAGCTTGGCGTGAGCGTACTCAGCTGGCGCGAGGATCAGCGCATCAGCCAGGCGAAACTGCTGCTCAGCACCACCCGAATGCCTATCGCCACCGTCGGGCGTAACGTCGGCTTTGAAGATCAGCTCTATTTCTCTCGCGTGTTTAAGAAGTGCACCGGTGCCAGCCCGAGCGAATTCCGTGCGGGATGTGAATAATCGGTAAACATTCAGGTGAACTTCAGGCGCATCTTGTAAACTATTCAGACAATTGATGCCTTGACGCGGTGCAGGGCGCTAAGCAGAATCGCTGATTCGTTTTCTGACCGGAATAGTTATGCAGGCATTGCTGGAACATTTTATTACCCAGTCCGTTATGTATTCGCTCATCGCCGTGGCGCTGGTGGCATTTCTGGAGTCGCTGGCGCTGGTCGGGCTGATCCTGCCCGGCACCGTGATGATGGCGGGGCTTGGGGCGCTTATCGGCAGCGGCGAGGTCAATTTCTGGCAGGCGTGGATGGCCGGTATTATCGGCTGTTTGCTGGGGGACTGGATCTCCTTCTGGCTGGGCTGGCGCTTTAAGAAGCCGCTGCACCGCTGGTCGTTCATGAAAAAGAACAAAGCGCTGCTGGATAAAACCGAGCACGCGCTGCACCAGCACAGCATGTTCACTATCCTTGTGGGGCGCTTTGTTGGCCCAACGCGCCCGCTGGTGCCGATGGTGGCGGGGATGTTGGATCTGCCCGTCGCGAAGTTTGTGTTGCCGAATATCATCGGCTGCGTCTTCTGGCCGCCGTTCTACTTCCTGCCGGGTATCCTGGCGGGCGCGGCGATTGATATTCCTGACGGTATGCAAAGCGGTGAGTTTAAATGGCTGCTGCTGGGCACGGCGGTGCTGCTGTGGCTGGCGGTCTGGCTCTGCTGGCGCCTGTGGCGCAGCGCGAAAGCCAGTGTTGATCGTCTGACGCGCTATCTTCCGCGCACTCGCCTGCTCTGGCTGGCCCCGCTGACGCTCGGCGTGGCAGTGGTCGCGCTGGTCGCGCTGATTCGTCACCCGCTGATGCCGGTGTACGGTGAGATCCTGTTAAAGGTGGTGAGCCGTTAAGGTGTTTTCCCTCTCCCTGTGGGCTGAGGGTTCCCCACAAAATAATGCCTGCACAGACGGCCCCCTCTCCCTTGAGGGAGAGGGCTGGGGTGAGGGGGAACATACGGCTCTGGTGGTCATTCCGTTCACTATATGTTCCTTGCTACTCTGTCACGACATGGCCGGTGAACGTGCCAGGGTGGCTCAGTCGCCACCACCCTGGCGACCCGGGCTTCCGGCGGAAAATCGCCGCTTCGCGGTGCCTTCGGCTTATTCCTTCAGGCTATCGGGTCGGGCATGAGCCTGCATCCATGCAGGCCACGCCCTCTCGGCGCATCCCTGCGCCTCGCCCCGGCCTACAGGAAACGCCTCAGCGATTTACAGCCGGACCAGGGCATCGCTGAAAGCCCTCAGTTATTCTGAGGCAACGTTATCGCTTTTGCTTTCAAATTACTGGGGATCCCTCTCCCCTGTGGGAGAGGGCAAGGGTGAGGGCATCAGACCTCACGAATACCTAAAAGTGAAGATGCCCCCGCCTTACCACTCAGAAGTTCTTCTGTTTCCCCATCCCACAAAATACGTCCCTCCGCGATCACCACCGATCGCGGCGCGATGCGTGCGGCATCTTCGATGCTATGCGAAACCATCAGCATCGTCAGTTGTTCGCGCTCGCAAACCTCCTCAACCAGCGAGAGCATTTCCTGACGCAGAGCGGGGTCGAGCGCCGAAAAGGGTTCATCGAGCAGCAGTAGCGGCTGCTTGCGCACCAGGCAGCGCGCCAGCGCCACGCGCTGGCGCTGGCCGCCGGAAAGCTCACCCGGTAGTCTGTTGATAAACGCAGCCAGGCCCATTTGTTCGGCGATCGCCTCCAGCGTCTGACGCTGCGCAACATTGAGCTTCAACCCCGGATCCATACCCAGCGCGATGTTCTGCCACACCGTAAGATGATTGAACAGATTGTTTTCCTGGAACAGCATCGACACCGGGCGCTTAGCCGGCGGAGCGTAGGTATACTCGCCATTATCAATGACGATCGACCCGCTGGCAGGCTGTAAAAAACCGGCAATCAGATTGAGCAGGGTACTTTTTCCGGCCCCGCTGGGGCCAAGCACTGCGATTCGCTCTCCCTGACGAACGGAGAGGGTAAAACGCATTGGCAGGTGCTCATAAAGCCAGGTTACATCAGTCAGTTTTAACATCACGCCCCGGAAGTTTTTCGATAACGGTAAATAACGCAAAGCACAGCAGTAACAGGAGCAGCGCCGTGACGGCGCCGTCCTGGCTACGATAGGAGCCAATTTGCTGATAAAGCCAGAACGGCAGCGTGCGGAAATCCTCGTTGCCGAAGAGGGCCACCACGCCAAAATCGCCAATCGACAGCACGCAGGCAAACGCCAGCGCCTGGGCCAGCGGACGCTTTAGCGCGCGCAGTTCGACCACCTTCAGACGCTGCCAGCCCTGCATGCCCAGCGACTGACACAGCAAACTGTAGCGGCTGTTGACGTCGCGCATCGGGTTTTCCAGCACCTTGAGCGCGTAAGGGATGGCCATCAGTGCGTTGGTAAAAATGACGATGCCGTCGGCGCTTTCCGGCAGGCCGATGGTGCTGTTGAACAGTAAAAAGAATCCGGTCGCCAGCACAATGCCCGGCATCGCCAGGATCAGCATACCCGTCAGCTCCAGCGCGTGTGCGGCTTTACGGGCATGACGCGCGTACAGCTCGCGGCTGCTCCAGAGCAGCATCATGGTCAGGATCACGCACAGGATCCCGGCTGCCAGCGCGATGCGCAATGAGGTCCACGTCGCCTGCCACAGGACAGGCTGTTGCAGTACCGACAACACATTGCGATTCAGGCCATCAACAATAACGGCCAGCAGCGGGGGCAGCAGAAGCAGGAGTGCCAATGCGATTAGCATAAAATCCGCGACGCGGCTGTGCAGGCTGTCCTGCGGATCGCGCCAGCCTGTCAGGTTATTGCTACCTGTGGGGATCGCTTTACTTAGCCGCTGGCTGAGTAACACCAGCGCCAGGCAGCAGACCATCTGCACGATCGCCAGCAGCGCGGCGCGGCCCGGATCGTAGTCGTAACTTAAGGCCTGATAGATCGCCAGCTCAATGGTGGTGGCCTGCGGCCCGCCGCCGAGAGAAAGTACGGTCGCGAAGCTGGCGAAGCAGAGCATAAAGATTAGCGCGGCAACCGGAGCAATCTGGCGTCGCAGCCACGGCCATTCGACAAAGCGGAAGAACGACCAGCCGCGCATGCCAAGCTGGGCGGCAATCTGACGCTGCTCACCGGGAATGTTTTCCAGCGCCTGTAAAAAGAGGCGCGTCGCCATCGGCATATTGAAAAAAATATGCGCCAGCAGAATGCCTTTCAGGCCGTAAGGGGAGAAGGTCCATTCCAGACCAAGCAGGTTGAAGAGGGATGCCAGCCAGCCCTGCCGACCGTAGACGCTCAGAATGCCGAACACCGCCACCAGCACGGGCAGGATCAGCGTCATCGCGCACAGCCGCAGCAGGGCAAGCCTGCCGGGGAAACGTCTGCGATAGAGGGCGCGTGCAAGGAAAATGGCCGGGATCGCCGACAGCAGCGCGGAGAGAAACGCCTGCCAGAAGGAGAAGCGGATGACGTGCCAGAGATAGCTGTCGTGCCAGAGGGCGAGCAGATCGCTCTCTGGCGCGTTAAACCACAGCGCAAGGAATGCACCCAGGCTGACGACGACCATCAGTACGGCGGCGAGCAGCCCGGGAACTAACCAGCCGGGGATCAGCGGCTGACGGCGCGTTGCCATTCACTAATCCATGCGGCGCGCTGGGCGGCAACCTGCTGCGGCGTAAATTCCAGTGAGGTTTGCGGCTTGTTTAGCTGCTCAAAGCCTGCCGGCAGCGCAACGTCAGTGACCGGGTACATCCAGTTGCCGGTCGGAATAGCGTTCTGAAATGCCGGGGAGATCATAAATTTCAGGAATTTTTCCGCAAGCTCCGGCTGTTTGCTCGCGGCGGTGCGGGCGGCCACTTCCACCTGCAAATAATGCCCTTCAGCAAAGTTCGCGGCGGCGTAGTTGTCTTTCTTCTCGGCGATAATGTGGTAGGCCGGAGAGGTAGTGTAGCTCAGCACCAGGTCGCTTTCGCCTTTCAGGAACAGGCCATAGGCTTCGCTCCAGCCTTTGGTGACGGTAACGGTTTTCGCGGCCAGCTTCTGCCACGCTTCCGGCGTTTTATCCCCGTAAACTTTTTGCATCCACAGCAGCAGCCCCAGACCCGGCGTGCTGGTACGCGGATCTTCGTAAATCACGCGCCATTTCTGGTCACTTTCGACCAGCTCTTTCAGGCTTTTGGGCGGATTCTTCAGCTTGTTTTTATCGTAGACAAACGCAAAGTAACCGTAATCAAAGGGAACGAAGGTGTCGTTTTTCCAGCCGCCCGGTACGTTAACGGCATCTGCCGCCACGCCGCTTTTGGCGAACAGTCTGGTTTGGGTGGCGGCTTCCAGCAGGTTGTTATCCAGCCCGAGCACCACGTCGGCTTTGCTGTTTTTGCCTTCCATGCGCAGCCGGTTAAGCAGCGAGACGCCATCTTCCAGCGCCACGAATTTCAGCTCGCAGTTGCAGTCCGCTTCAAAGGCTTTTTTTACCACCGGGCCAGGGCCCCAGTCGGCGGAGAAGGAGTCGTAGGTGTAGACCGTCAGAACAGGCTTAGCAAAAACAGGCAGCGCAAACAGCGCCAGCAGAGGAAGAACGTTTTTTAACACTTTGCACCTCAGGGTTGAGTGGCAAAGGATTTTGAGAGACAGCCTCAAATCCCTTCGCCGGCGTTATCCGGATCAGGTTCGACGGGTATTATCTCAGCGCACATCTGTGATGCAGCACCCCGTTGAGAACGGCGCTATTGTAATGATTTGGTGAATATTACGAAAGCGTTATGGCTCCGGCGGCGCAAACCAGGCGGATTTAAAATCAAACCAGCCCAGGGTGTTCATCCGCAGGCCGCGCATGCTGCGCTGGCCCTGGATCAGCAGCCAGTGGTGAATCAACGGTACGATCGTCTGCCCGGCCAGTAATTCCTGACACCAGGCGGCCAGATCCATTTCTCCTGCCCGCCACCGTGCGGCGTCCTGCTGCCAGTCCCGGTTGATACAGTGCTGAATCAGGGGCACTTCGTACAGGTGAGAAAAGAGCGAGAAATCAAGCGGCAGCGTAAAGTTTGCGCTGTTGAGCCAGATATCGCTGATGACGTCTCCGCGATGCCATTCATCATAATCGACTTCCTGTATCGCCAGCGTCACGCCTTCGGCTGCCAGCAGCGTGCTCATGATCCTTGCGATAAACCTGTGCTCAATGTGATCGCGATAGTAGCTGAGGGTGATGGTCTCCAGTCCGGCAGGTTTTTCACTGCGCACTGGCTGCGCATGGTGCCAGCGCGGAAGCAGGCCATAGGCCGGGAACCACCAGGTCTGGTATTGCTCCTCTGCGTGATAAATCAGGTTAGCAGGGGCAAGAATATGGCTTATCCACCTGCGTACGTCGTGGTTTGCCCCGCGATGGCTGCGGCTATCAAAGAGCAGGTAGTAGCAGCCCTCCTCCAGGCGGCTTTCGAACGCCCTTTCACCGGCTGTTGGCCCTTCCAGGGTCAGGCCTGCGCTCAGCTCTTCGTTGAGATCCGGTAACACCCAGACGTTCACTTCGTCGATCAACGCCCTGTAGCCAAAGTAATCATCAAAGGCGCGGATCTTCAGCTGATTACTGTTGTTTCGTGTAACGGAGTAGGGGCCCGTACCAATCGGCTGGCTGGAAAAATTGTTCAGGGAGCGCCACTCGGCAGGCAGGATCATTGAGGGGACGTAGCCCAGAAGCCACGGAAGCCATTTGTCCGGCTGCGATAGCTCAATATCCAGCGTCCAGGCCGTTGGGGAGTGGATCCGCGAGATATGCGAATAGAGCGGCAGCGTGCGGGCTCGCTCTAAGGAATCGATAACGTCGCGCATCTCCAGCTCGCGTCCATGGTGGAAATGAATGCCGGGGCGTAAGAAAAAGCGCCAGTGGCGCGGGGAAAGCTGTTGCCAGTGGTGCGCGATATCCGCCTCCAGTTCCCCGTTTTCCTCATTTATTCGCGTCAGGCCGCTGAAGATTTGTCGGGCCATGTGGGTTTCAGAACGCCGTAACGCCGTGCCGGGCAACAGATTTTTCATCGGACGGTAGTAGAGCACCCGCAGAATGTGTCGGCCCTGACGAAAACTGCGTCCGAGATGGGAGACCAGCATTTGGCGCACGGCGGCCTTGTCGCCCACCAGCTGGACCAGCTGATCGATACGGTCCTGCTCGAGCAGGTCTTCTGCACGCTGCTGCTGCAATGCCAGCCCGGTGTAGAGAAAGGTCAGCCGCGAGCGTTTCCCGCGTCCCGCCTCCGCTTCCCAGCTTAACCACCCCTGCTGCTGCATGGTATTGAGCAGCGTGCGCATATGGCGGCGGGAACAGCTAAGCAGGTCAGCCAACTCGTTGAGCGTGGTTTCCTGCGATTGCCCCTCACAGCACTGCCAGAGGCGGATAAATTGTTGTTGCAGACGACCAGAAGGCATAAAAGGGGAACTCCTGACAAAAAATCAGCAATTTATTAATCCCTATATTAAGCCAATAATCCTTATCGATGAAGCGAGGAGGTAAATTATGAAGAGGTCTACCGCACGTCAGTTTTATCAGCACTATTTTTCAGCGACAAAGGGAGTGTCCTGGCTGGCCCGCCAGTGCGCAGAGCAGCGGCTGAGAATACTGGAAGATCTGATGCAGTGGGACGTTACGAAACCGACCTCTTCTCGCTAACTCGCCTCGATCATGTGTGACTGAGTATTGGTGCTAATCACCCGCCAGCAAAATGTTTTTTGCTGGCTTTTTTCGTTTACTATTTCACCCAATTTCGATTCGCTTTCATAAGGACTTGCGCATGCTCTGGTTGATGACGATGGGGCGACGCCTGAATGGCGTGTACGCCGCTTTTATGCTGGTGGCCTTCATGATGGGCGTAGCCGGCGCGCTACAGGCGCCGACGCTGAGCCTGTTTCTCAGCCGCGAGGTGGGGGCGCAGCCGTTTTGGGTGGGCCTGTTCTACACCGTCAACGCCATTGCCGGGATCCTCGTCAGCCTGTGGCTGGCGAAACGATCCGACAGCCAGGGCGATCGCCGCAAGCTGATCCTCTTTTGTTGCGCAATGGCCGTGGGCAACGCGCTGCTGTTTGCCTTCAACCGCCATTACCTGACGCTCATTACCTGCGGCGTGCTGCTGGCCTCTCTGGCGAACACCGCCATGCCGCAGCTCTTCGCCCTGGCACGGGAGTACGCCGACAACTCGGCGAGGGAAGTGGTGATGTTCAGCTCGGTGATGCGTGCGCAGCTCTCTCTCGCGTGGGTCATCGGTCCCCCGCTGGCGTTCATGCTGGCGCTGAACTACGGTTTCACCGTCATGTTCACCATCGCGGCGGGAATTTTTGCCATCAGCCTGGCGCTGATAGCCTTTGTGCTGCCATCGGTGGCGCGCGTAGAGCAGGTGACGGACAAGCCCATCACCCACGTAAGCGGCTGGCAGGATAAAAACGTCCGCATGTTGTTTATCGCCTCCACGCTGATGTGGACCTGCAACACCATGTACATTATCGATATGCCGCTGTGGATCAGCAGCGATCTGGGACTGCCCGACAAGCTCGCGGGTATTCTGATGGGCACCGCTGCCGGACTGGAGATCCCGGCGATGATTCTGGCGGGTTACTACGTGAAACGTTTCGGAAAGCGTCGGATGATGGTCGTCGCCGTGGCGGCTGGGGTGGTGTTCTACGCGGGGCTGATCCTGTTCCATTCGCGTGAAGCTTTGCTGACGTTACAGCTGTTTAACGCGGTATTTATCGGCATCGTTGCCGGGATCGGCATGCTCTGGTTTCAGGATTTAATGCCGGGGCGCGCAGGCTCCGCGACCACGCTGTTTACCAACAGTATCTCTACCGGCGTGATTCTGGCAGGGGTGATTCAGGGGGGACTGTCGCAAAGCTATGGACATGCATCCGTGTACTGGGTGATCGCAGCGATTTCGCTTGTCACGCTGATGCTGACGTGCCGGGTAAAAGACGTTTGATTCTGGAAGGCGGCTTCACGAAATGAAACGACTTTCTGACAGGCGCAGAGAAGGCGCATAGAGTGCGTGACGGGTGCTTGAGGCTGTTTGCCTCAGGCTTTCGCAAGAGGCAAACAGTGGAGAGTCCCACATCAAAAAACTGATGGGGAGATTAACTTCACAACCCACATTGCGAGGTTAGTCTCTTCATTGCCGAAAAGCAATAAGGAGGCTGGAATGCCAAAACGTACTCTGCTGTTAGGTTTGTTTCTGATCTGTACGACGCTGTTGATCTTCACCTGGATGGTGCGCGACTCGCTGTGTGAGCTGCACTTCAGACAGGAGAAAACAGAGCTGGCAGCAGTGTTGGCTTACGAAGCAAAACGTTAGCGGTATTGGCGGGGGTTTTTCCCCGCCTCTCCAGAGTGGTTGAGCCTCAACGCACCCTTATCAATGGCCCGCGCCCTGCGGGCCATTGCCTTTAGCCCATAAACGCAGGCTGTTTTTTCTCGTAGGCGGCTATAGCCTCTTCGTGTTGCAGCGTCAGGCCAATGCTGTCCAGACCGTTCAGCATGCAGTGGCGACGGAAGGCATCAATGCTGAAGCTGTAGGTTTTATCCCCGGCTTTCACCACTTCCCCTTCCAGATCCACTTCAAACGACATGCCCGGATTTGCCTTAACCAGCGCGAACAATTCATCGACCTGTTCGTCGCTCAGCGTCACCGGCAGCAACTGGTTGTTGAAGCTGTTGCCGTAAAAGATATCCGCGAAGCTGGGGGCAATAACCACCTTAAAGCCGTAATCGGTCAATGCCCATGGCGCATGTTCACGCGACGATCCACAGCCAAAGTTTTCCCGCGCCAGCAAAATGGAGGCGCCTTTGTATTCCGGAAAGTTCAGGACGAATTCCGGGTTTGGCACTTCGCCTTTATCGTCGAGGAAGCGCCAGTCGTTGAACAGATGCGCACCAAAACCCGTGCGCGTCACTTTCTGCAAAAACTGCTTAGGAATGATAGCGTCAGTATCGACGTTAGCGGCATCCAGCGGGACAACACGGCCCGTATGTTGGGTAAATTTCTCTGCCATGATTGTCTCCTTATTTCAGGCTGCGAATATCGGCGAAATGACCGGTGACTGCCGCAGCGGCGGCCATTGCCGGGCTGACCAGGTGGGTGCGCCCACCGCGGCCCTGACGGCCTTCAAAGTTACGGTTGCTGGTGGAGGCACATCGCTCGCCCGGATTCAGGCGGTCGTTGTTCATCGCCAGACACATGGAGCAGCCGGGCAGGCGCCATTCGAAGCCTGCTTCGATAAAGATCTTATCCAGACCCTCCGCTTCCGCCTGGGCTTTCACCGGACCGGAGCCCGGCACAACCAGCGCCTGCACGCCCGGCGCCACTTTGCGGCCTTTAGCAATTTCTGCCGCAGCGCGTAAATCTTCAATACGGGAGTTGGTACAGGAGCCGATGAACACTTTATCAATGCTCACGTCGGTCAGCGGTACGCCGGGTTTCAGCCCCATATAGGCCAGCGCCTTTTCTGCACTGGCGCGCTCGACCGGATCGGCGAAGGAAGCCGGGTCAGGAATGCTGTCGTTGACAGAAATCACCTGGCCCGGGTTGGTGCCCCAGGTGACCTGCGGGGCGATCTCTTCCGCCTGTAACGTCACAACGGTATCAAAAATTGCCCCCTCGTCCGTTTTCAGGGTTTTCCAGTACGCTACCGCGTCGTCAAAATTCTGACCTTTCGGCGCATGCAGACGCCCCTTCACATAGTTGAAGGTGGTTTCGTCTGGGGCCACCAGGCCTGCTTTGGCGCCCATCTCAATGGCCATGTTGCACAGGGTCATACGACCTTCCAAGCTAAGCGCCTGGATAGCGTCGCCGCAGAACTCAACGACGTGACCGGTGCCGCCTGCGCTGCCGGTTTTGCCGATAATCGCCAGCACGATATCTTTCGCGGTGATACCCGGCGCGGCTTTACCCTTCACTTCAATCTTCATGGTTTTGGCGCGGCCCTGCTTCAGGGTCTGTGTCGCCAGAACGTGTTCAACTTCAGAGGTCCCAATCCCGAACGCCAGGGCGCCAAACGCGCCGTGCGTCGCGGTATGGGAGTCGCCGCAGACGATGGTCATGCCCGGCAGGGTAATCCCCTGCTCAGGCCCCATTACGTGGACGATGCCCTGATAGGGGTGGTTCAGATCGTACAGCTCCACGCCAAACTCGTTACAGTTCTTAATCAGCTCCTGCATCTGGATACGCGCCATCTCGCCAGATGCATTGATGTCTTTGGTCTGGGTGGAAACGTTGTGATCCATCGTGGCAAAGGTTTTACCCGGCTGACGCACCGGACGCTTGTGCGCGCGCAGGCCGTCAAATGCCTGAGGAGAGGTCACTTCGTGTACCAGATGACGGTCGATGTACAACAGTGGGGTTTCGTTTGGTGCTTCGTAGACAACGTGCGCATCAAACAACTTCTCATATAACGTCTTAGCCATGATTACACCCCTTCAGCGACATAGCGGGCGATGATGTCGCCCATTTCATCGGTACTGACTGCCGCCGTGCCGCGTGCTAAATCACCGGTACGGACACCTTCTTCTAACGCCCGGTTAATGGCGTTTTCAATTGCGGTTGCTGCATCGCCTGCATCCAGGCTATAGCGCAGCAGCAGAGCCAGGGAGAGGATCTGCGCAATCGGGTTGGCGATATTTTTGCCTGCGATATCCGGCGCGGAGCCGCCCGCCGGTTCGTACAGGCCAAAGCCTTCTTCGTTCAGGCTGGCCGAGGGCAGCATACCCATGGAGCCGGTGATCATGGCGCATTCATCCGAGAGAATATCGCCGAACAGGTTGGAGCACAGCAGCACGTCAAACTGAGACGGATCTTTGATCAGTTGCATCGTTGCGTTGTCGATATACATATGCGACAGCGCAACGTCCGGGTACTGCTTAGCGACTTCACTGACGATTTCGCGCCACAAAATAGACGACTGGAGCACGTTTGCTTTATCAATAGAGGTCACTTTACGGCGGCGTTTGCGCGCTGACTCAAACGCGATATGGGCGATACGTTCGATTTCAAAACGGTGATAGACCTCGGTATCAAACGCTTTCTCATGCTGACCGCTGCCTTCGCGACCTTTTGGCTGACCGAAGTAGATGCCGCCGGTCAACTCACGCACGCACAGGATGTCGAAACCGTTGGCCGCGATATCCGCGCGCAGCGGGCAAAACTCTTCCAGCCCCGGGTACAGTTTCGCCGGACGCAGGTTGCTGAACAGTTTGAAGTGCTTACGCAACGGCAGCAGCGCACCGCGCTCTGGCTGCTCTGCTGGCGGCAGGTGTTCCCATTTTGGGCCGCCCACGGAGCCAAAAAGAACGGCATCGGCATTTTCGCAGCCTTCTACAGTCCCTTTCGGCAGGGGAGTACCGTGATTATCAATCGCAATACCGCCCACGTCGTAGTGGCTGGTGGTAATTTTCATCGCAAAACGCGAACGTACGGCTTCCAGTACTTTCAGCGCCTGTGCCATCACTTCCGGGCCAATACCGTCACCCGGCAACACAGCAATATGGTAATTCTTCGACATCACACGGTTTCCTTGTTGTTCTCTTTATTCTGAGCTTTGCGTTGCAACTCTTTTTCGACTTCGGCGGCGCGCCAGATGTTGTTCAGGACATGCACCATCGCTTTCGCGGAGGATTCGACGATATCTGTCGCCAGACCCACACCGTGGAAGCGGCGACCGTTGTAGTTGACGACGATATCAACCTGGCCCAGGGCGTCTTTACCGTGCCCTTTTGCCGTCAGGTCGTATTTCACCAGCTCTACGTCGTACTCAGTGACGCGGTTAATCGCCTGGTAAATGGCATCCACAGGGCCGTTACCGTTGGCGGCTTCCGCTTTAATTTCATCGCCGCAGGCCAGCTTGACGGAGGCGGTAGCGATATCGCTTGAGCCTGACTGAACGGTGAAGTAGTCCAGACGGAAGTGTTCTGGCTCTTCCTGCTGTTTATTGATGAATGCCAGTGCTTCCAGGTCGTAATCGAAGACCTGGCCTTTCTTGTCAGCCAGCTTCAGGAATGCGTCGTACAGCTGATCCATGTTGTAATCGCTGTCCTTATAACCCATCTCTTCCATACGGTGTTTTACCGCCGCGCGGCCAGAGCGCGAGGTCAGGTTCAACTGAACCTGGTTCAGACCGATGGATTCCGGAGTCATGATTTCGTAGTTTTCACGGTTCTTCAGCACGCCATCCTGGTGAATACCGGAGGAGTGGGCGAACGCGCCAGCCCCAACAATCGCCTTGTTCGCCGGGATCGGCATGTTGCAAATCTGGCTCACGGTCTGGCTGGTGCGCCAGATTTCGTTGTGATTGATGCGAGTGTGCACGTTCATAATGTCTTTGCGCACCTTGATCGCCATGATCACTTCTTCCAGCGAGCAGTTGCCGGCACGTTCACCAATGCCGTTCATTGCCCCTTCTACCTGACGCGCGCCGGCGTGAACGGCGGCGATGGCATTGCCCACAGCCAGGCCCAAATCGTCATGGGTATGCACGGAGATGATGGCTTTATCAATATTTGGCACGCGATCGTACAGGCCGGTGATGATGTTGGAGAACTCAAACGGCATGGTGTAGCCGACGGTATCCGGGATGTTGATAGTTCTGGCTCCGGCATTAATCGCGGCTTCCACTACCCGGGCCAAATCGTCAATCGGCGTGCGGCCTGCATCTTCACAGGAGAATTCGACGTCATCAGTGTAGTTACGCGCGCGTTTGACCATATACACCGCACGTTCAATCACTTCATCCAGCGTACTGCGCAGCTTGGTCGCAATGTGCATGGGGGAGGTGGCAATGAATGTATGGATACGGAAGGCTTCTGCAACTTTCAGGGATTCCGCGGCCACATCAATATCTTTCTCTACGCAGCGAGCCAGACCGCACACGCGGCTGTTTTTGATGGTGCGGGCGATGGTCTGCACTGACTCGAAATCACCTGGCGAGGAGACGGGAAAGCCGACTTCCATTACGTCTACACCCATGCGTTCGAGGGCCAGAGCAATTTGCAGTTTTTCTTTAACACTCAGGCTCGCCTGTAATGCCTGTTCACCGTCACGTAAAGTAGTATCGAAAATAACGACTTGCTGGCTCATGGGTTAGGTCCTTGTCAGTCTTAGGGCGCCTTGCTACGAGCATAAAAAAACCCGCGCAGTGGCGCGGGTTTTTAGTTTTACTGAAGACGATTCAACGCTGAATTTCGCCCGCCAGTCTACCGCGCACAGTGGATGCGTTTAGTAGTAGTAGACCGGTGAAACGAAGGGTGCGAATCATGAATCGTGCTCCAGGTGAATGCGATATGCTTTTAGTGGTACTGGATACGCCAACTCATGTCAACCCCTCTCAGGCAAAACGGCCACTTAGCACAGGATAAACACATTAGCTAATTGTGCTGGTTTTTGCATGTCTAACCGATTTTATTGTCTATTAATGGACTGGCGATTCATCTCTGGAATAATTTGAATATAATTGGTAGCAATTAAACATACTATTTTTACCAATGTGCTGTGAAATGGAATCTGTTTCATATCATTGATTTATAAATTACATGAATGATTTGCGGGTGAGTAAGTTATCAAAATTGATATCATTTTGTTAATGAAAATGCGATGTATGCCATTAATAGTTTAATAACACTTAAGTCATTATTAATGAGTGCGTTGATTGTGCATTTGTCTGATTTATGGTTTCATGCCCACATTAAAGTTTGAGATATCTTTTGAACGATTTTTAGCTCTTCATTTATGGGATGCGTAAAGTCGCTCGTTGAATGGGATTTCTTTATATATTCCGAATTTTAAATAATTTCCTTTCGCTTGTTGTATATGCATGGTAAATCATATTTTTCGAAGTTATTACTGTACCTTGGCAAAGGGAATTTAGCGTGACGGTGGAGTCAGAAATGCCAGAAAATAATATTAACCAACCACAGACTTATGATGGGGTTAAGCCTCAGTTGCGCACAGTGGATCTCAATCTGTTAACTGTATTTGATGCAGTTATGCAGGAGCAGAATATTACGCGAGCAGCGCAATCTCTGGGAATGTCTCAACCTGCCGTGAGTAATGCCGTAGCCAGACTTAAGGTGATGTTTAACGACGAGTTATTCGTCCGCTATGGAAGAGGTATCCAGCCCACGGCGCGTGCATTCCAGCTATTCGGTTCGATTCGTCAGGCGCTACAGCTGGTACAAAATGAGCTTCCCGGCTCGGGTTTTGAACCCTTAAGCAGTGAACGGGTTTTCCATCTCTGTGTTTGCAGTCCGTTAGACAATTATTTGACGTCTGTTATATATAATAAAGTTGAACAGATTGCTCCTAATATTCATCTCGTTTTTAAATCATCATTAAATCAAAATACTGAGCACCAGCTTCGTTATCAGGAAACGGAGTTCGTTCTGGGCTATGAAGAGTTTCGCCGTCCAGAGTTTGCCTGTGTTCCATTGTTTAAAGATGAAATGGTGTTAGTCGCCAGCAAAAAACATCCCCGTATGAATTCTCCGCTGCGTGAAAGCGATGTTTACAGCGAGCAGCATGCCGTGGTTGCTCTGGACAGATATGCCTCATTTAGTCTGCCGTGGTATGACACTGCCGATAAACAAGCCAGCGTGGCCTATCAGGGAATGGCGATGGTCAGCGTATTGAATGTCGTTTCTCAGACGCAGCTAGTCGCTATTGCACCGCGCTGGCTTGCTGAAGAGTTCTCCGATTCGCTGAGCCTGCAAATTTTACCTCTGCCGCTCAAGCTGAATAGCCGTACCTGTTATCTTTCCTGGCATGAAGCGGCGGGGCGGGATAAAGGGCATCAATGGATGGAAGAGCTGCTGATCAATATTTGTCGTCGATAAGACAGGGTGAATAAACCGCATGGTGCCATGCGGTTTATTCTGTGGTTTTTTATGCAAGCAATATTTTGTTCTGTGCGCATTTTTTCAGACATTCAGGGAGGCTTAAAAATAGATGATTTCCTGATCCATCCTCTTTTTAAGAGATGAATTATTAGCGTCTCCCCTCATAGCAGATGAATTCACCATATTCGTGTCTGACAGCTGTTTTTTCTGCTTTTATTGCCCATTCCCGCATTCCGTTTGCTAATTGCCTGGCTCATAACGAGCGGTTAAGGTATCCATCACTCTGCACATTATAAGATGGGTTTACCCTGTCAGAAGACGGCGCGGAAATGAATTCTGTTGACCGTCTATAACAAAAGCCTGGAGGCAAAGCATGGAGATGTTGTCTGGCGCGGAAATGGTCGTCCGATCGCTTATCGATCAGGGCGTGAAGCAAGTGTTCGGCTATCCTGGAGGTGCGGTTCTTGATATTTATGACGCGCTGCACACGGTAGGCGGTATTGATCATGTTCTGGTTCGTCATGAACAGGCTGCTGTGCATATGGCTGACGGCCTGGCCCGCGCCACGGGCGAGGTGGGTGTTGTGCTCGTCACTTCCGGACCGGGGGCGACCAATGCCATTACCGGCATTGCGACTGCGTATATGGACTCCATTCCCCTGGTCATTCTCTCCGGACAGGTGGCGACGTCACTGATTGGCTATGATGCGTTTCAGGAATGCGACATGGTGGGGATCTCACGCCCCGTGGTGAAGCACAGCTTTCTGGTTAAACAAACGGAAGACATCCCGGGCGTACTGAAAAAAGCCTTCTGGCTGGCCGCCAGCGGTCGTCCTGGGCCAGTGGTTGTCGATCTGCCAAAAGATATTCTCAATCCCGCGAATAAACTGCCTTACCTGTGGCCTGAGTCGGTGAGCATGCGTTCATATAATCCGACGACGCAGGGGCACAAAGGCCAGATTAAGCGTGCGCTGCAAACGCTGCTGGCTGCGAAAAAGCCCGTAGTCTATGTGGGGGGCGGCGCCGTCAATGCAGCCTGTGAAACGCAACTACGCGAACTGATTGAGAAGCTGAATCTTCCTGTCGCGTCATCGCTGATGGGGCTGGGGGCATTCCCGGCTACCCACCGTCAGGCGCTGGGCATGCTGGGTATGCACGGCACCTATGAAGCCAATATGACGATGCACCATTCTGATGTGATTTTTGCCGTCGGCGTGCGTTTTGACGATCGCACCACCAATAATCTGGCGAAATACTGTCCGCATGCGACGGTGCTGCACATTGATATCGATCCGACTTCAATCTCTAAAACGGTGCCGGCGGATGTGCCGATCGTGGGGGACGCACGACAGGTGCTGGATCAAATGTTGGATCTGCTGGCGCAGGAGACCGCGTCTCAACCGCTGGACGAGATCCGCGACTGGTGGCAGCAAATCGAACAATGGCGTGGCCGTCAGTGCCTTAAATACGACACGCAGAGTGAGAACATCAAGCCGCAGGCGGTGATCGAGACGATCTGGCGTCTGACCAATGGCGATGCGTATGTCACTTCTGACGTGGGCCAGCATCAGATGTTCGCTGCGCTGTACTACCCGTTTGATAAACCGCGTCGCTGGATCAACTCTGGCGGGCTCGGCACGATGGGCTTTGGTCTGCCCGCCGCGCTGGGGGTGAAGCTGGCGTTGCCGAACGAAACGGTTATCTGCGTGACGGGTGATGGCAGCATACAGATGAATATTCAGGAGCTTTCTACTGCGCTGCAATATGAGTTGCCAGTGCTGGTGCTGAACCTGAATAACGGTTACCTCGGTATGGTGAAGCAGTGGCAGGATATGATTTATTCTGGCCGGCACTCTCAGTCTTATATGAAGTCACTTCCGGACTTTGTCCGTCTGGCTGAAGCCTATGGTCATATTGGCATGCGGGTAACCGATCCGTCAGAGCTGGAAGCGAAGCTCGGCGAAGCGCTTGAGCACGTTAAAAACAATCGCCTCGTCTTCATGGACGTCATCGTCGACGGCACAGAGCACGTTTATCCGATGCATATCCGTGGCGGCGGTATGGATGAAATGTGGTTAAGCAAAACGGAGAGAACCTGATATGCGCCGGATATTATCTGTATTACTGGAAAATGAGTCGGGCGCACTGTCACGCGTCATTGGGCTTTTTGCGCAGCGCGGCTATAACATTGAAAGCCTGACCGTTGCGCCGACCGATGATCCAACGCTCTCCCGCATGACGATCCAGACTGTCGGCGATGCGAAAGTGCTTGAGCAGATCGAAAAACAGTTGCACAAACTGGTGGACGTGTTGCGCGTCAGCGAGCTGGGGCAGGGGGCTTACGTCGAACGTGAAGTGATGCTGGTGAAAATTCAGGCCAGCGGTTACGGTCGTGAAGAGGTCAAGCGCAACACGGATATCTTCCGTGGGCAGATCATCGACGTCACGCCTTCTATATATACTGTGCAGCTTGCCGGAACGAGCGATAAGCTGGATGCGTTCCTGGCCTCCGTCAGGGATGTAGCAAAAATTGTTGAAGTTGCGCGCTCTGGCGTTGTTGGCCTCTCGCGCGGCGATAAAATCATGCGTTAGTTGCGCAAAAGGTTCGCCTCTTTCAGCCCGGTAGCCAAAGCCGGGCTTTTTTTTGCGTAATCCACCGACAACGCGGACAAAAGCGGTTGCCGTGAAAGCTATTCTGCGTTTAGATGTTAAAATATTTAACCATAACCTTGACAGGGCCATGGACTTTTTTCTTTTTTTGAGGGGCAATTGTGAAACTGGATGAAATCGCCCGGCTCGCCGGCGTGTCGAGAACCACGGCCAGCTATGTGATTAACGGTAAAGCAAAGCAGTATCGTGTCAGCGATAAGACCGTTGAGAAAGTGATGGCAGTCGTTCGTGAGCATAATTACCATCCGAATGCTGTCGCCGCAGGTTTACGTGCCGGGCGCACCCGCTCGATTGGCCTGGTGATCCCGGACCTGGAAAATACCAGCTATACCCGCATCGCCAACTATCTGGAACGTCAGGCTCGTCAGCGGGGCTATCAGCTGTTGATTGCCTGCTCCGAGGATCAGCCTGACAACGAGATGCGCTGCATTGAGCATCTGCTGCAACGTCAGGTTGACGCCATCATCGTGTCGACCTCTTTACCACCAGAGCATCCTTTCTATCAGCGCTGGGCAAACGATCCGTTCCCGATTGTGGCGCTGGATCGTGCGCTGGATCGTGAACATTTCACCAGTGTCGTAGGTGCCGATCAGGACGATGCAGAAATGCTGGCTGCCGAGCTGCGTACCTTCCCGGCTGAAACGGTGCTGTATCTTGGCGCTTTGCCTGAACTTTCCGTAAGCTTCCTGCGTGAACAAGGGTTCCGTACGGCATGGAAAGACGATCCGCGTGACGTTCATTATCTGTATGCCAACAGCTATGAGCGTGAAGCGGCTGCCCAGCTGTTCGAGAAATGGCTGGAAACGCACCCGATGCCGCAGGCGTTGTTTACCACCTCGTTTGCCCTGTTGCAGGGGGTGATGGATGTGACGTTACGTCGCGATGGCAAACTGCCATCCGATCTGGCGATTGCGACCTTCGGCGATAACGAACTGCTCGACTTCCTGCAATGTCCGGTGCTGGCCGTGGCCCAGCGTCACCGCGACGTCGCCGAGCGCGTGCTTGAGATTGTTCTGGCAAGCCTGGATGAACCCCGCAAACCGAAACCCGGGCTTACGCGTATCAAACGTAATCTCTATCGGCGCGGAATTTTGAGCCGCCATTAATATTTCCACAGGGGCGGTAAAACTGCCCCTTTTGAAGCGCATTTATTGCGGGAAATAATTCCCGGATAAAAATTAGGATTTATCTCTAAGATTCATAGCCTGCTATTATTCTGAATCCATTTTGACGTTAAAAAGTGCAATTATAATTTCTAACGGGCATTTCTTTGTATTGTTTTGTTACAAACAGGTGCCAGCCGATGAATATTCAGCCATTTTTTACTCCCCCCTTCAGACCTCAACGCACACGAACGAATCCATCTGGCTTTGAGGTTAATCTGGCGCTGTTATCCCCCGGCGATATGCCTTAAAATGCTGCCCGCGTCGCAAACTGACACTTTATATTTCCCTGCGATGATATTGAGTGAGTCTTTACGCTCGTGTGCATATTCTGTTTTTTTCTTACAAATATTCATAACGTTAATTTTGCCTCGCCAGTTGTGTAGTAATTAGCCAGGTCACGCTTGCTCTGTAAATACGGTGCTTTCGCGCCGGTATAGAGAGAGTCCTGGCTTGACAAGCTTTTCCCTCGCTCCGTAAACTCCTTCAGGTGGGAATTTGTGGGTTAAAGTGGTGAGGAGGGGTGAGACTGGCATGTTCCGTGGAGCAACGTTAGTCAATCTCGACAGCAAAGGGCGTTTATCGGTACCAACCCGATACCGCGACCAGCTGATTGAGAACGCTTCGGGTCAACTGGTTTGCACCATTGACATCAACTCCCCATGCCTGCTGCTTTACCCTTTGCCTGAATGGGAAATCATTGAGCAAAAGCTGTCGCGACTGTCGAGCATGAACCCGCAGGAACGCCGCGTACAGCGGCTGTTATTGGGACATGCCAGTGAATGTCAGATGGATAGCGCCGGGCGATTATTGATTGCGCCTGTGTTGCGGCAACATGCCGGTCTGACTAAAGAAGTGATGCTGGTCGGACAGTTCAACAAGTTTGAACTGTGGGACGAAACGACCTGGTATCAACAGGTCAAGGAAGATATCGACGCTGAGCAGTCTGATTCCGAAACATTATCGGAACGGCTGCGGGACTTGTCTCTATAAATATGATGGAAAATTATAAACATACAACGGTGCTGCTGGATGAGGCCGTTAACGGCCTGAATATTCGTCCAGACGGCATCTATATTGATGGCACTTTTGGTCGCGGTGGTCACTCGCGTTTGATCCTCTCTCAGCTTGGAGCGGAAGGACGCCTGCTGGCAATTGACCGCGATCCGCAGGCGATTGCCGTTGCGCAAACCATCGATGATCCTCGCTTTTCCATCGTGCATGGACCTTTCTCTGCGCTTGCGGATTATGTCGCTGAGCGCGGCCTGACCGGCAAGATCGACGGGATTCTCCTCGATCTTGGCGTCTCTTCACCACAGCTTGATGATGCAGAACGCGGTTTTTCCTTTATGCGTGATGGACCGCTGGATATGCGTATGGACCCTACTCGCGGCCAATCTGCCGCTGAATGGTTACAAACTGCTGACGAAGCGGATATTGCCTGGGTAATCAAAACCTTCGGCGAAGAACGCTTTGGCAAACGTATTGCCCGCGCCATCGTGGAGCGCAACCGCGTTGAGCCAATGACCCGTACCAAAGAACTGGCAGAAGTCATCGCGGCGGCAACGCCGGTGAAGGACAAGCACAAACATCCTGCGACCCGTACCTTCCAGGCGGTTCGTATCTGGGTAAACAGTGAACTGGAGGAAATAGAGCTGGCGCTAAAAAGCTCGCTCGACGTGCTGGCCCCGGGTGGGCGGTTATCCATCATCAGTTTCCATTCGCTGGAAGATCGCATCGTAAAACGCTTCATGCGTGAACAGAGCCGCGGTCCTCAGGTTCCGGCGGGGCTGCCGATGACGGAAGAACAACTCAGAAAGCTGGGCGGCCGTCAGTTGCGAGCATTAGGCAAGTTGATGCCGGGCGAAGAAGAGGTGGCAGAGAATCCACGTGCCCGTAGTTCAGTGCTGCGTATTGCAGAGAGGACGAACGCATGATCAGCAGAGTGACAGAGACCCTAAGCAAAGTTAAGGGATCGTTAGGAAGCAACGAGCGCCATGCCTTGCCTGGCGTGATCGGCGACGATCTTTTGCGGTTTGGGAAGCTGCCACTCTGCTTGTTCATTTGCATCATTGTGACGGCAGTCATGGTGGTCACCACCGCTCACCATACCCGTTTATTAACTGCGCAGCGCGAACAGATGGTACTGGAACGCGATGCGCTGGATATTGAATGGCGAAATCTGATCCTTGAAGAAAACGCGCTCGGCGATCACAGCCGGGTTGAACGGATCGCAACGGAAAAACTGCAATTACAGCATGTTGATCCTTCGCAGGAAAATATCGTAGTACAAAAATAAGGGAAAACGCGACGCATGAAAGCAGCGGCAAAAACGCTAAAACCAAAACGCCAGGAAGAACAGGCCAACTTTGTCAGTTGGCGTTTTGCGTTGCTTTGCGGCTGCATTTTACTGGCGCTGGGTTTCCTGCTGGGACGCGTGGCGTGGCTACAAATCATCGCGCCTGACATGCTGGTGCGTCAGGGGGATATGCGTTCTCTGCGCGTGCAGGAAGTTTCTACCTCTCGTGGGATGATCACCGACCGCTCCGGCCGCCCGCTGGCGGTGAGCGTGCCGGTGAAGGCGATCTGGGCCGATCCGAAAGAGCTGCACGACGCAGGCGGGATCACCCTTGATAACCGCTGGAAGGCGCTCTCAGACGCGTTGAAAATGCCGCTGGATCAGCTGGCGTCGCGCGTTAACGCCAACCCGAAAGGGCGCTTCATCTATCTTGCTCGTCAGGTGAACCCTGACATGGCTGACTACATTAAGAAACTGAAGCTGCCGGGCATTCATCTGCGGGAAGAATCCCGCCGTTACTATCCTTCCGGCGAAGTCACCGCGCACCTGATTGGCTTTACCAACGTGGATAGTCAGGGGATTGAGGGCGTTGAAAAAAGCTTCGACAAGTGGCTTACCGGCCAGCCTGGCGAGCGAATCGTGCGTAAAGACCGCTATGGTCGCGTCATTGAAGACATTTCCTCGACAGACAGCCAGGCCGCGCACAACCTGGCCCTGAGTATTGATGAACGCTTGCAGGCGCTGGTCTATCGTGAACTGAACAACGCCGTCGCGTTTAACAAGGCGGAATCGGGCAGCGCCGTGCTGGTGGATGTGGCGACAGGTGAAGTGCTGGCGATGGCCAGTAGCCCCTCATACAACCCGAATAATTTTGCCGGTACAGCAAAAGATGCAATGCGTAACCGCTCCATCACCGATGTGTTTGAACCCGGTTCGACCGTAAAACCCATGGTGGTGATGACGGCTCTACAGCGAGGCATCGTCAACGAAAATACCGTTCTGAATACGATCCCTTATCGAATTAACGGTCACGAAATCAAAGACGTGGCACGTTACAGCGAACTGACCCTGACCGGGGTCTTGCAGAAGTCGAGTAACGTCGGTGTGTCAAAACTGGCGTTAGCGATGCCGTCCTCAGCGTTAGTAGATACTTACTCACGTTTTGGGCTGGGAAAGGCGACCAATTTGGGGTTGGTCGGAGAACGCAGTGGCTTATATCCTCAAAAACAACGGTGGTCTGACATAGAGAGGGCCACCTTCTCTTTCGGCTACGGGCTAATGGTAACTCCCTTACAGTTAGCGCGAGTCTACGCAACGATTGGCAGCTATGGCATTTATCGTCCGCTGTCGATCACCAAAGTTGATCCACCGGTTCCGGGGGAACGTGTTTTCCCGGAATCTATCGTTCGTACCGTCGTGCATATGATGGAAAGCGTCGCGTTACCTGGCGGTGGCGGCGTGAAGGCCGCAATTAAGGGCTATCGTATCGCCATTAAAACTGGTACAGCGAAAAAAGTGGGGCCGGACGGCCGCTATATCAACAAATACATTGCCTATACCGCAGGCGTAGCGCCTGCAAGCAATCCGCGTTTTGCACTGGTGGTCGTCATCAACGATCCGCAGGCGGGTAAATACTACGGCGGCGCCGTCTCCGCGCCTGTGTTCGGGGCTATTATGGGCGGCGTGTTGCGCACCATGAACATTGAACCGGATGCGCTGGCGACGGGCGAAAAAAGTGAATTTGTAATTAATCAAGGCGAGGGAACAGGTGGCAGATCGTAATTTGCGCGACCTTCTTGCTCCGTGGGTGCCTATGCTACCTGCGCGAGCACTGCGAGAGATGGTACTGGACAGCCGCGTAGCGGCTTCTGGCGATCTTTTTGTGGCAGTGGTGGGTCATCAGGCGGACGGGCGTCGTTATATCCCGCAGGCGATTGCGCAAGGTGTTGCTGCCATTATTGCTGAGGCCAAAGATGAGGCAACAGACGGTGAGATCCGTGAAATGCACGGCGTGCCGGTCATCTATCTCAGCCAGCTGAATGAGCGTCTCTCCGCGCTGGCAGGACGTTTTTACAACGAACCTTCCGACCAGTTAAAGCTGGTTGGCGTGACAGGAACCAACGGAAAAACCACCACCACTCAGCTGATGGCGCAGTGGGCGCAGCTGCTGGGCGAAACCGGTGCCGTCATGGGCACGGTGGGGAACGGTCTTCTGGGCAAAGTAAGCCCGACGGAAAACACTACAGGCTCGGCGGTTGACGTGCAGCGTGTGCTGGCGGGCCTCGCTGAGCAGGGGGCGACCTTCGCTGCGATGGAAGTCTCTTCCCATGGTCTGGTACAACATCGCGTGGCGGCCCTGAAATTTGCTGCCTCTGTCTTTACTAACCTGAGCCGCGATCACCTTGATTATCATGGTGATATGGAGCACTACGAAGCGGCGAAATGGCTGCTTTATTCCACTCACCACCACGGGCAGGCGATCATTAACGCCGACGACGAAGTCGGTCGCCGCTGGCTGGAAAAACTGCCAGATGCGGTGGCGGTGTCGATGGAAGATCGCATTAATCCGAACTGCCGCGGCCGCTGGCTGAAGGCGGTCGAGGTGAACTACCACGATAGTGGGGCGACGATCCGCTTCGCTTCCATCTGGGGCGAAGGTGAAATTGAAAGCCGCCTGATGGGGGCCTTTAACGTCAGTAACCTGCTGCTGGCGCTGGCGACGCTGCTGGCGCTGGGTTACCCGATGGCGGATCTGCTGAAAACGGCTGAGCGTTTGCAACCGGTCTGTGGCCGCATGGAAGTGTTTAGCGCGCCGGGCAAGCCGACGGTGGTTGTGGATTACGCCCACACGCCGGATGCGCTGGAAAAAGCGCTGGAAGCGGCGCGTCTGCACTGCGCTGGCAAGCTCTGGTGCGTGTTTGGCTGCGGTGGCGATCGCGACAAGGGCAAACGTCCGCTGATGGGCGCCATCGCTGAGCAGTTCGCGGATATTCCCGTGGTAACCGATGACAACCCGCGTACCGAAGAGCCGCGGGCCATTATCAACGACATTCTGGCGGGCATGCTGGATGCGGGACGTGCGCGCGTGGTCGAAGGCCGTGCGGAGGCCGTGACTAACGCCATTATGCAGGCGCAGGAGAACGATGTGGTTCTGCTGGCCGGTAAAGGTCATGAAGATTATCAGATTGTCGGCAATCGTCGTCTGGATTACTCCGACCGCGTGACGGCAGCGCGTCTGCTGGGAGTGGTGGCATGATTAGCATTACGTTAAGCCAGGCCGCTGCGGTATTGCAGGGGATGCTGCATGGTCAGGATCTGACCATCGAGGCTGTAACCACCGACACCCGTAAGGTGACGGCGGGCTGCCTGTTTGTGGCGCTGAAGGGTGAACGTTTTGACGCCCACGATTTTGCGCAACAGGCTAAAGATAACGGCGCGGGCGCGCTGCTGGTCAGTCGTAAGCTCGATATCGATTTGCCGCAGATTGTGGTGAAAGATACGCGCCTGGCGTTTGGCGAGCTGGCGGCATGGGTTCGCCAGCAGGTGCCAACACGCGTCGTGGCACTGACGGGCTCGTCGGGCAAAACCTCCGTTAAAGAGATGACGGCGGCGATCCTTAGCCAGTGCGGTAACACGCTTTATACGGCGGGCAACCTTAATAATGACATCGGTGTGCCGATGACGCTGCTGCGCCTGACCCACGAGCATGAATATGCGGTGATTGAGTTAGGGGCTAACCATCAGGGCGAAATCGCCTGGACCGTGAGCCTGACCCGTCCGGAAGCGGCGCTGGTGAATAACCTGGCGGCGGCACATCTTGAAGGTTTTGGTTCTCTGGCCGGTGTGGCGAAAGCGAAAGGTGAAATTTATACCGGCCTACCGGATGACGGCATCGCCATTATGAATGCCGATAACAACGACTGGCTGAACTGGCAGAGCATCATTGGTTCACGTAAAACCTGGCGCTTCTCACCGAATGCGGCAAACAGTGATTTTTCGGCGACCAACATTCATGTGACGTCACACGGTACCGAGTTCACCCTCACAACCCCAACGGGCGACATCGACGTGCTGCTGCCCCTGCCGGGTCGTCATAACATCGCCAATGCGCTTGCTGCGGCAGCGCTCTCAATGGCGGTAGGTGCCTCACACGCGGCGATTAAAGCAGGTCTGGCAAATTTAAAAGCCGTGCCGGGGCGTCTGTTCCCGATCCAGCTGGCTGAAAACAAGCTCCTGCTGGATGACTCCTACAACGCTAACGTTGGCTCAATGACGGCGGCCGTGCAGGTCTTGTCTGAAATGCCGGGCTATCGCGTGATGGTTGTGGGCGATATGGCCGAGCTGGGTGATGAAAGCGAAGCCTGCCATGTTCAGGTGGGTGAAGCGGCGAAAGCCGCCGGGCTTGACCGCGTATTGAGCGCAGGCCCGCTGAGCAAGGCCATTTCCGATGCCAGTGAAGTTGGCGAACATTTTGCCGATAAATCTGCACTGATCCAACGCCTGAAGGCATTGATTACAGAAAAACAGATTGTGACTGTTTTAGTTAAAGGTTCACGTAGTGCCGCCATGGAAGAGGTTGTGCACGCATTACAGGAGAACGGGACATGTTAGTTTGGCTGGCCGAACATTTGGTCAAATATTACTCAGGCTTTAACGTCTTTTCCTATCTGACGTTTCGTGCCATCGTCAGCCTGCTGACTGCGCTGTTCATCTCGCTGTGGATGGGCCCGCGCATGATTGCCCGTCTGCAAAAACTCTCTTTCGGCCAGGTTGTGCGCAACGACGGTCCGGAATCGCACTTCAGCAAGCGGGGTACGCCGACCATGGGCGGGATCATGATCCTGACCGCGATTGTGGTGTCCGTGCTGCTGTGGGCGTATCCGTCTAACCCCTACGTCTGGTGCGTGCTGACCGTTCTGGTTGGCTACGGGATCATCGGTTTTGTTGATGACTATCGCAAAGTCGTGCGCAAAGACACTAAAGGTTTGATCGCCCGCTGGAAGTATTTCTGGATGTCGGTGATTGCGCTGGGCGTGGCCTTCGCCCTTTACCTGGCAGGAAAAGACACCCCGGCCACCGAACTGGTGGTGCCGTTCTTCAAAGACGTGATGCCGCAACTGGGGCTGTTCTACATTCTGCTGGCTTACTTTGTGATCGTCGGCACCGGCAACGCCGTCAACCTGACCGATGGTCTGGACGGCCTGGCGATTATGCCAACCGTGTTTGTCGCGGGCGGTTTCGCGCTGGTGGCGTGGGCAACCGGTAACATGAACTTTGCAAACTACCTGCACATTCCGTACCTGCGGCACGCGGGTGAGCTGGTGATCGTCTGTACGGCGATTGTCGGGGCGGGGCTGGGCTTCCTGTGGTTTAACACCTATCCGGCGCAGGTCTTTATGGGCGACGTCGGTTCACTGGCGCTGGGCGGCGCGCTGGGCATTATCGCCGTGCTGCTGCGTCAGGAGTTCCTGCTGGTGATCATGGGCGGTGTGTTTGTGGTTGAGACGCTGTCGGTGATTTTGCAGGTCGGTTCTTTCAAGCTGCGCGGTCAGCGCATCTTCCGTATGGCACCGATTCACCACCACTATGAACTGAAAGGCTGGCCGGAGCCGCGCGTCATTGTGCGCTTCTGGATTATTTCGCTGATGCTGGTGCTGATTGGCCTGGCAACGCTGAAGGTACGTTAATCATGGCAGATTACCAGGGCAAAAAAGTCGTTATCATCGGGTTGGGCCTCACCGGCCTCTCCTGCGTGGACTTTTTCCTTGCGCGTGGCGTGACGCCGCGCGTGATGGATACGCGCGTCTCTCCGCCGGGTCTGGACAAGCTGCCGGAGCAGGTTGAACGCCACCTGGGTGGTCTGAATGATGAGTGGCTGCTGGCCGCCGATCTGATTGTTGCCAGCCCCGGTATGGCGCTGGCGCATCCTTCCCTGAGCGCCGCCGCGGATGCAGGCGTTGAGATTGTCGGCGATATTGAACTGTTCTGCCGGGAGGCGCAGGCGCCGATCGTCGCCATTACCGGTTCGAACGGTAAAAGCACCGTCACCACGCTGGTGGGGGAAATGGCGAAGGCGGCGGGCAAAAATGTCGGCGTGGGCGGTAACATTGGTCTGCCCGCTCTGATGCTGCTTGATAAAGGGTGCGAGCTGTTCGTCCTTGAGCTTTCCAGCTTCCAGCTGGAAACCACTTCAAGCCTGCATGCGGCGGCGGCGACGATCCTAAACGTCACCGAAGATCATATGGACAGATACCCGTTCGGCTTGCAGCAATACCGTGCGGCCAAACTGCGCGTTTATGAAAATGCCAAAGTTTGCGTGGTGAATGCCGATGATGCACTCACCATGCCGGTGCGCGGCGCAGACGATCGCTGCATTAGCTTTGGTATTAATATGGGTGACTATCACCTTAACCGTCAGCAGGGCGAAACCTGGCTGCGGGTGAAAGGTGAGAAGGTGCTGAACGTGAAAGAGATGATGCTCTCCGGCCAGCATAACTACACCAATGCCCTGGCGGCGCTGGCGCTGGCGGATGCCGTTGGCCTGCCGCGATCTTCAAGCCTGAAGGCGCTGACCACCTTTACCGGCCTGGCGCACCGGTTCCAGCTTGCGCTGGAGCACAACGGCGTACGCTGGATTAACGATTCCAAAGCGACCAACGTGGGTAGCACCGAGGCGGCACTGAACGGTCTGCACGTTGATGGCACGCTGCACCTGCTGCTGGGCGGCGACGGTAAATCGGCTGACTTCTCCTCGCTGAAGCAGTACCTCAACGGTGATAACGTGCGCCTGTATTGCTTTGGCCGCGATGGTAGCGAGCTGGCGGCGTTGCGTCCTGAGGTCGCCGAGCAAACCGAGACCATGGAGCAGGCGATGCGTCTTATTGCCCCACGCGTGAAGCCCGGCGATATGGTGCTGCTCTCACCAGCCTGTGCCAGCCTCGATCAATTCAAGAATTTCGAACAGCGGGGTGATGTCTTTACCCGCCTGGCGAAGGAGTTAGGCTGATGCGTTTATCTCTCCCTCGCCTGAAAATGCCGCGCCTGCCAGGATTTGGTATCCTGGTATGGCTGTTTACGGCGCTGAAAGGCTGGGTGATGGCTTCACGGGATAAAGATTCCGACAGCCTGATCATGTACGACCGCACGCTGTTCTGGCTCACGCTGGGGCTGGCAGCGATCGGCTTTATTATGGTCACCTCGGCGTCAATGCCTGTCGGACAGCGTCTGGCAAACGACCCGTTCCTGTTTGCCAAGCGTGACGGGCTTTACATCATTCTCGCGTTCTGCCTGGCGCTGATCACCTTACGCCTGCCAATGTCGTTCTGGCAGCGGCACAGTACGGCCATGCTCATCGCCTCAATCATCATGCTGTTGATCGTGCTGGTTGTCGGGAGCTCCGTTAACGGGGCATCACGCTGGATTGCCTTTGGCCCACTGCGTATTCAGCCGGCGGAGTTCACCAAACTGTCGTTGTTCTGCTACCTGGCTAACTACCTGGTGCGTAAAGTTGACGAAGTCCGTAACAACCTTCGCGGCTTCTTAAAACCGATGGGCGTGATTCTGGTCCTCGCGATCCTGCTGCTGGCGCAGCCCGACCTCGGTACGGTAGTCGTACTGTTTGTCACTACGCTGGCGATGCTGTTCCTGGCGGGCGCAAAACTGTGGCAGTTCATTGCCATCATCGGGATGGGGATTTCGGCGGTGGTGCTGCTGATCCTCGCCGAACCCTACCGTATCCGCCGTGTGACCTCGTTCTGGAACCCATGGGAAGATCCGTTCGGCAGCGGTTACCAGCTGACGCAGTCGCTGATGGCGTTTGGCCGCGGCGAAGTCTGGGGCCAAGGCCTGGGCAACTCGGTGCAAAAACTGGAGTATTTACCGGAGGCGCACACCGACTTCATCTTCTCCATTATTGGGGAAGAACTGGGTTATATCGGTGTGGTATTGGCGCTATTAATGGTATTCTTCGTCGCTTTCCGCGCCATGTCGATTGGCCGGAAAGCGCTGGAGATCGATCACCGCTTCTCCGGTTTCCTGGCCTGCTCTATTGGTATCTGGTTTAGCTTCCAGGCACTGGTAAACGTTGGGGCGGCAGCGGGTATGTTGCCGACTAAAGGTCTGACGTTACCGTTGATCAGTTATGGTGGTTCGAGTCTGTTGATCATGTCGACGGCCATCATGTTTTTGTTACGCATAGATTATGAAACGCGTCTGGAGAAAGCTCAGGCGTTTACACGAGGTTCACGATGAATCAACCGAAGCGGTTAATGGTGATGGCAGGCGGTACCGGTGGACACGTGTTCCCGGGGCTGGCGGTTGCGCACCATTTAATGGAACAGGGCTGGCAGGTACGCTGGCTGGGAACCGCAGACCGCATGGAAGCCGACCTGGTACCTAAGCACGGTATCGAGATCGACTTTATTCGTATTTCTGGCCTTCGTGGCAAAGGGATCAAGGCGCTGCTGCTGGCGCCGGTGCGCATTTTCAATGCCTGGCGTCAGGCGCGCGCCATCATGAAGCGCTTTAAGCCTGACGTCGTTCTGGGCATGGGCGGTTACGTTTCCGGCCCTGGCGGACTGGCGGCGTGGTCATTAGGGATCCCCGTTGTTCTGCATGAGCAGAACGGTATTGCCGGTTTGACCAACAAATGGCTGGCAAAAATCGCCACCAAAGTTATGCAGGCCTTCCCCGGGGCATTCCCGAAAGCGGATGTCGTAGGGAATCCGGTACGTGTGGACGTGCTGGCGCTGGCGCTGCCAGATACGCGTCTGGCGGGTCGTGAAGGGCCGGTGCGGGTGCTGGTCGTCGGCGGTTCCCAGGGCGCGCGTATTTTAAACCAGACGATGCCGCAGGTTGCGGCAAAACTGGGTGATGCAGTGACCATCTGGCACCAGAGCGGGAAGGGCGCTCAGCAGACCGTTGAGCAGGCCTACGTGCAGGAAGGTCAGCCGCAGCATAAAGTAACTGAATTTATTGATGATATGGCCGCAGCCTATGCATGGGCCGATGTCGTGGTCTGTCGCTCGGGCGCGCTGACGGTGAGCGAAATCGCCGCCGCCGGTTTACCGGCGCTGTTTGTGCCGTTCCAGCACAAAGACCGACAGCAGTACTGGAATGCACTGCCGCTTGAAAAAGCGGGTGCCGCGAAGATTTTTGAGCAGCCACAATTTACCGCTGATGCGGTCGCCACTACCCTGGCGGGCTGGAACCGGGATGTATTACTGGAGATGGCGCAACGCGCACGCGCGACCGCTATCCCGGATGCAACGGAACGGGTGGCAAAAGAAGTGAGCCTGGCAGCCCAGGCATAATTCTCGCAGCGCGTGTTGCGCTGCACGATTTTTTTGAAGTAGTCGATGGCGTTTAGAGAATGAATACACAACAACTGGCAAAACTGCGTTCTATCGTGCCCGAGATGCGTCGCGTCCGGCACATTCACTTTGTCGGCATCGGTGGTGCTGGCATGGGCGGTATTGCCGAAGTGTTAGCTAACGAAGGCTATCAGATCAGCGGGTCTGACCTGGCGCCAAACCCTGTTACGCAGCAGCTGGCGTCGCTGGGGGCGACTATCTATTTCAATCATCGCCCGGAAAACGTGAGCGATGCGAGCGTGGTTGTGGTGTCCAGCGCTATCTCCGCGGATAACCCGGAAATCGTTGCGGCGCATGAGGCGCGCATTCCGGTGATCCGTCGCGCGGAAATGCTGGCGGAACTGATGCGTTTCCGTCACGGCATTGCGGTGGCCGGCACGCACGGTAAAACCACCACAACAGCGATGGTCTCCAGCATTTATGCGGAAGCGGGTCTCGACCCGACGTTCGTTAACGGTGGTCTGGTGAAAGCCGCTGGCGTGCATGCGCGTCTGGGCCATAGCCGTTATCTGATTGCGGAAGCGGATGAGAGCGACGCGTCGTTCCTGCATCTACAGCCGATGGTGGCGATCGTCACCAACATCGAAGCTGACCATATGGACACTTACCAGGGTGACTTCGAGAACTTAAAGCAGACCTTTATTAACTTCCTGCACAACCTGCCGTTCTATGGCCGTGCGGTGATGTGCGTGGACGATCCGGTTATTCGCGAACTGCTGCCGCGTGTCGGGCGTCAAATTACGACCTACGGCTTCAGCGAAGACGCGGATGTACGCGTAGAAGATTACAAGCAGATCGGTGCGCAGGGGCATTTCACCCTCGCGCGTCAGGATAAAGACCTGCTGCATGTCACCCTGAACGCGCCGGGACGTCACAACGCCCTGAATGCGGCGGCGGCGGTGGCTGTTGCGACAGAAGAAGGCATTGACGATGAAGCGATCCTGCGTGCACTGGAGAGCTTCCAGGGGACGGGCCGTCGTTTCGACTTCCTCGGTGAATTCCCACTGGAGCCGGTAAACGGTAAGCCAGGGTCTGCGATGCTGGTGGATGACTACGGTCACCATCCGACGGAAGTGGACGCAACCATCAAAGCGGCACGTGCGGGTTGGCCGGAAAAGAATCTGGTCATGATCTTCCAGCCGCACCGTTACACGCGTACCCGCGATCTGTATGACGATTTTGCCAACGTCCTTTCTCAGGTTGATACCCTGCTGATGCTGGATGTTTATGCTGCGGGTGAAACGCCGATTCCGGGTGCGGACAGTCGTTCTTTATGTCGTACCATCCGTGGACGCGGTAAAGTGGATCCTATTCTGGTTCCCGACCCGGCGCAGGTGGCTGAAATGCTTGCCCCGGTCCTGACGGGTAACGATCTGATCCTGATTCAGGGCGCGGGAAATATCGGCAAAATCGCCCGTACCTTAGCTGAAATCAAACTGAAGCCGCAAACTCAGGAGGACGAGCGTCATGGCTGATAAGATTGCTGTCCTGTTTGGCGGCACTTCCGCCGAACGCGAGGTTTCTCTGAATTCGGGCGCTGCCGTGCTGGCGGGCCTGCGTGAAGGTGGCGTGGACGCGCATCCGGTTGATCCGAAAGAGGTGGACGTCACGCAGCTGAAAGCGATGGGCTTCGATAAAGCCTTCATCGCGTTGCACGGCCGCGGTGGTGAAGACGGCACGTTGCAGGGGCTGCTGGAGCTGATCGGTATACCGTACACCGGCAGCGGCGTGATGGCATCCGCCATCTCCATGGATAAACTGCGCAGCAAACTGCTGTGGCAGGGCGCGGGCCTGCCCGTTGCGCCATGGGTTGCACTGACGCGTCGTGAATATGAATTGGGTCTGTCGGACAGCGTTAATACACGCATTGCGGCACTGGGCTTACCGGTTATTGTTAAGCCGAGCCGTGAAGGGTCGAGCGTGGGAATGTCCAAAGTTGATAAAGCTGTAGATTTGGCTGACGCTTTAGCACTGGCATTTCAACATGATGAAGAAGTTCTGATTGAAAAATGGCTTAGCGGGCCGGAATTTACCGTCGCGATGCTTGGCGAAGAAATTTTACCGTCAATTCGCATCCAACCCGCCGGAGTCTTCTATGATTATGAGGCGAAGTATCTCTCTGATGAGACGCAATATTTCTGCCCAGCGGGTCTTGAAGCAGAGCGTGAAGCCGAATTACAGTCTCTGGTGCTTAAAGCGTGGAATGTTCTGGGATGTCGTGGCTGGGGACGCATTGACGTCATGCTTGACGGTGACGGGCAATTTTATCTGCTGGAAGCAAACACGTCTCCGGGTATGACCAGCCATAGCCTTGTGCCGATGGCGGCGCGTCAGGCGGGAATGAGCTTCTCGCAATTAGTTGTACGTATTTTGGACCAGGCGGGCTGATATGTCTCAGGCTGCATTGAACACGCGCAACCGCGATGACGAAGAAGAATATTCCTCTTCGCGCCGGAGTAATGGAACGCGTCTTGCAGGGATCATCTTCCTGCTCGGGGTGCTGTGCACCGTGTTTATCAGCGGCTGGATGGTGCTGGGCTGGATGGAAGATGCGCAGCGGTTGCCGCTTTCAAAGCTGGTGGTGACCGGGGAGCGACACTACACGCGTAACGATGATATTCGCCAGTCGATTCTGGCGCTTGGGTCGCCTGGCACCTTTATGACGCAGGACGTCAACATTATTCAGAGTCAGATTGAACGTCTGCCGTGGATAAAACAGGCAAGTGTCAGAAAGCAATGGCCTGATGAATTGAAGATTCATCTGGTTGAATATGTGCCGATTGCGCGTTGGAATGATCAGCATATGGTTGATGTAGACGGAAATTCGTTCAGCGTCCCGAGCGATCGTGTCAACAAGCAGAATTTACCGATGTTGTATGGGCCGGAAGGCAGCGAAAACGAAGTATTGCAGGGTTTTCGTGAGATGGGGCAGGTGCTGGCTAAGGATCGCTTTACGTTAAAAGATGCTGCGATGACGGCGCGCCGTTCCTGGCAGTTGACCTTAACGAATGGCATCAAGCTCAACCTTGGCCGCGGCGATACAATGAAACGTCTGGCGCGTTTTGTCGAACTTTACCCGGTTTTACAGCAGCAGGCGCAGACGGATGGCAAACGGATAAGCTACGTTGATTTGCGCTATGACTCAGGCGCAGCAGTCGGTTGGGAGCCGGCTCCGGTCGAGGAACCTAATCAGCAACAAAATCAGGCACAGGTACAGGCAGAACAACAATGATCAAGTCGACGGACAGAAAATTGGTAGTAGGACTGGAGATTGGCACCGCGAAGGTTGCCGCTTTGGTAGGGGAAGTTCTGCCCGACGGTATGGTCAATATCATTGGCGTGGGCAGCTGCCCCTCCCGTGGTATGGATAAAGGTGGGGTAAACGACCTTGAGTCGGTGGTGAAATGCGTTCAGCGCGCCATCGACCAGGCTGAATTGATGGCAGATTGCCAAATTTCCTCTGTCTATCTGGCCCTTTCTGGTAAGCATATCAGCTGCCAGAATGAAATCGGTATGGTGCCGATTTCCGAAGAAGAAGTGACGCAGGAAGACGTTGAGAACGTTGTCCACACGGCGAAATCCGTGCGTGTTCGCGACGAGCACCGTGTGCTGCATGTGATCCCGCAGGAATACGCGATCGACTACCAGGAAGGCATCAAGAATCCGGTCGGTCTGTCGGGCGTGCGTATGCAGGCAAAAGTGCACCTGATCACATGTCACAACGATATGGCGAAGAACATTGTAAAAGCCGTTGAACGTTGTGGCCTGAAAGTTGACCAACTCATTTTCGCCGGACTTGCCGCGAGCTATTCCGTGCTGACCGAAGACGAACGTGAACTGGGCGTCTGTGTGGTCGATATTGGTGGTGGTACAATGGACATGGCTGTCTATACCGGCGGTGCGTTACGCCACACCAAAGTGATCCCGTACGCCGGGAATGTGGTTACCAGCGATATCGCTTACGCCTTTGGTACGCCACCGAGCGATGCAGAGGCGATTAAAGTGCGCCATGGTTGCGCGCTGGGCTCTATCGTCGGCAAAGACGAGAGCGTTGAAGTGCCGAGCGTAGGAGGTCGACCGCCGCGCAGCCTGCAACGCCAGACGCTGGCAGAGGTAATTGAGCCGCGTTATACCGAGCTGCTCAACCTGGTCAACGAAGAGATTTTGCAGTTACAGGAACAGCTTCGCCAGCAGGGTGTGAAACATCATCTCGCGGCGGGGATTGTATTAACCGGCGGGGCAGCGCAAATTGAAGGTCTTGCGGCCTGCGCTCAGCGCGTGTTCCATACGCAGGTGCGTATCGGTGCGCCGCTGAATATCACCGGTTTAACGGATTATGCCCAGGAGCCGTACTATTCAACGGCGGTGGGCCTGCTGCACTACGGGAAAGAGTCCCATTTAAGTGGTGAGGCAGAGGTGGAAAAACGCGTCTCGGTGGGGTCGTGGGTCAAACGACTTAACACCTGGCTGCGAAAAGAATTTTAATTTTTTTAAGAGACCGGAGAGAATTAGCGGTCTCGGGCGACAGGCACAACGGAGAGAGAGATTATGTTTGAACCTATGGAATTAACCAACGACGCGGTGATTAAAGTCATCGGCGTCGGTGGCGGCGGCGGTAACGCCGTAGAGCACATGGTGCGCGAGCGCATCGAAGGTGTTGAATTCTTCGCGGTGAACACCGATGCGCAGGCGCTGCGTAAAACGGCTGTTGGCCAGACGATTCAGATCGGTGGTGGCATCACCAAAGGTCTGGGAGCAGGGGCTAACCCGGAAGTGGGCCGCAACGCGGCTGAAGAAGATCGTGAAGCGCTGCGCGCTGCACTGGACGGTGCAGACATGGTCTTCATCGCAGCGGGTATGGGCGGCGGTACAGGTACCGGTGCAGCACCCGTTGTGGCGGAAGTCGCTAAAGATTTAGGTATTCTGACCGTTGCTGTCGTGACCAAGCCTTTCAACTTTGAAGGTAAGAAGCGTATGGCTTTCGCGGAGCAGGGTATCACCGAGCTGTCCAAGCACGTGGACTCTCTGATTACCATTCCGAACGACAAGCTGCTGAAAGTGCTGGGTCGCGGTATCTCTCTGCTGGACGCCTTTGGCGCGGCAAACGATGTGCTGAAAGGCGCGGTTCAGGGTATTGCTGAACTGATTACCCGTCCTGGCCTGATGAACGTCGACTTTGCAGACGTTCGTACCGTGATGTCCGAGATGGGCTACGCGATGATGGGCTCTGGCGTGGCGAGCGGCGAAGACCGTGCGGAAGAAGCTGCTGAAATGGCGATCTCCTCTCCACTGCTGGAAGATATCGATCTGTCTGGCGCGCGCGGCGTGCTGGTCAACATTACCGCTGGCTTTGACCTGCGTCTGGATGAGTTCGAAACTGTGGGTAACACCATCCGTGCATTCGCCTCTGACAACGCGACCGTCGTTATCGGTACCTCCCTTGATCCGGAAATGAACGACGAACTGCGTGTGACCGTTGTGGCCACCGGTATCGGTATGGACAAGCGTCCTGAGATCACCCTGGTGACTAACAAACAGACTCAGCAGCCGGTTATGGATCGTTACCAGCAGCACGGTATGGCGCCTCTGACTCAGGAGCAAAAACCCGCTGCGAAAGTGGTGAACGACCCGACTCCACAAACGGCAAAAGAGCCAGATTATCTGGATATCCCGGCGTTCCTGCGTAAGCAAGCTGACTAAGAATTGGCTGGAATTTGGGGATTTGCGCTCTTTGTGCTAAACTGGCCCACCGTTAGTGATATACACTCTCGGTTGGATAGTTAATTTGGCGAGATTATACGATGATCAAACAAAGGACACTTAAACGTATCGTTCAGGCGACGGGTGTCGGTTTACATACCGGCAAGAAAGTCACACTGACGTTACGCCCTGCGCCGGCCAATACCGGGGTCATCTATCGTCGCACCGACTTGAATCCACCGGTAGATTTTCCGGCCGATGCCAAATCTGTGCGTGATACTATGCTCTGTACTTGTCTGGTGAACGAGCATGACGTGCGGATTTCTACCGTAGAGCACCTGAACGCCGCCCTGGCGGGTCTGGGTATCGACAACATTATGGTTGAAGTCGATGCGCCAGAAATCCCGATCATGGACGGGAGTGCTGCTCCGTTCGTTTATTTGTTGCTGGATGCCGGCATCGAAGAACTGAACTGCGCGAAGAAATTTGTTCGCATTAAAGAGACCGTTCGCGTCGAAGATGGCGACAAATGGGCTGAATTCAAACCGTACAATGGTTTTTCGTTGGACTTCACCATCGATTTTAACCATCCGGCGATTGACTCCAGCACCCAGCGCTATGCGATGAACTTCTCTGCGGATGCGTTCATGCGCCAGATCAGCCGAGCACGTACCTTCGGCTTTATGCGTGATATCGAATATCTGCAATCCCGCGGCCTGTGCCTGGGCGGCAGCTTCGATTGTGCCATCGTTGTTGACGATTATCGCGTACTGAACGAAGACGGCCTGCGTTTTGAAGATGAATTTGTTCGTCACAAAATGCTGGACGCGATCGGCGACCTCTTCATGTGTGGTCACAACATCATTGGTGCATTTACCGCGTTTAAATCCGGTCATGCACTGAACAACAAACTGTTGCAGGCAGTCCTGGCAAAACAGGAAGCCTGGGAATATGTGACCTTCGAAGACGAAGCTGAACTGCCGCTGGCGTTCAAAGCACCGACTATGGTCCTGGCGTAACGGTTAAACCCGTTTCGTAAGAAAAGCGACTGGTTCACCTGGTACTCTCTCCGACCAGGGAAGCCAGTCGTTTTTATTTCTGCCCTTCTTTAATTTGTCCCTTTCACCCCTGGCCTGTGTCGGGTGCCGAATAACGGTGTGTTCGCTGCATTATTGACCGTTTTTACCTGCTGCAAGGTGTCATTCCTGCTGCCGTGTATTGGCTTTAGTGGTAATATCTGGGCGCTAAAAAAGAATAACTAAACTCAGCCTGCACTGGCGGGCGAACGTGGTGGAGCAAGTGAGCGGAATACTGACGCGCTGGCGACAATTTGGCAGACGTTACTTCTGGCCGCATCTCTTATTGGGGATGGTCGCGGCGAGTCTCGGCTTGCCTGTGCTCAGCAACAGCGCAGACGCGGCAACGCCAGCACGTTCCACGACGACCAAACACGATCTCACCACACGGGTTAACTTCACTAATCTCGCATGGCTTGAAGCCAGCCGTCGTCCCAATTTCTCCGTTGATTACTGGCAGCAGCACGCGATTCGCACGGTTATCCGCCATCTGTCGTTCGCGATGGCGCCGCAGACGATGCCTGTTGCGGAAGAAACGCTGCCGGTCCAGGCTCAGCATCTTGCCCTGCTCGATACGCTTAATGCGCTTCTGACGCAGGACAACCAGCCGCCAGTGACCGTGAATCAGACGGCGAAAACGGATTTTGTTTCCCCTGCATCCTTCTCTGTTTCGACATGGATTAGCCAGGTTCACGGCATCCGTGCCGGGCCTCAACGCCTCAGCTAAATTAACCTTTTTCAATACCTTAATTTATCTGCCCGACTGGGGCGTTTGAGAATTTATTATGCTAATCAAATTGTTAACCAAAGTTTTTGGTAGTCGTAACGATCGTACCCTGCGCCGCATGCGCAAAGCTGTGAACGTCATCAACGGTATGGAACCGGCGATGGAGAAGCTCTCTGATGATGAGCTGAAAGCGAAAACCGCGGAGTTCCGTGCGCGTCTGGAGAAAGGCGAAACCTTAGAAAGCCTGATCCCGGAAGCCTTTGCCGTAGTACGTGAGGCCAGTAAACGCGTGTTCGGCATGCGTCACTTCGACGTGCAGCTGCTGGGCGGGATGGTGCTCAACGAGCGCTGCATCGCGGAAATGCGTACCGGTGAAGGTAAAACCCTGACCGCAACGCTGCCGGCTTACCTGAATGCGCTGACGGGTAAGGGTGTTCACGTTGTTACCGTCAACGACTATCTGGCGCAGCGCGACGCCGAAAACAACCGTCCACTGTTCGAATTCCTCGGCATGACCGTGGGCATTAACATGTCCGGCCTGCCGGCACCTGCCAAGCGTGAAGCCTACAACGCGGACATCACTTACGGCACCAACAACGAATACGGCTTCGACTACCTGCGTGACAACATGGCGTTCAGCCCGGAAGAGCGCGTCCAGCGTAAACTGCACTATGCGCTGGTGGATGAGGTTGACTCCATTCTGATCGATGAAGCGCGTACCCCGCTGATCATCTCCGGCCCTGCCGAAGACAGCTCCGAGATGTACCGTAAAGTCGACAAAATCATTCCTCACCTGCTGCGTCAGGAGAAAGAAGACTCCGATACCTTCCAGGGTGAAGGTCACTTCTCCGTGGATGAAAAAGCGCGTCAGGTCAACCTGACCGAACGCGGCCTGGTGAAAATCGAAGAGCTGCTGGTTGCTGAAGGCATTATGGAAGAGGGCGAGTCTCTGTACTCCCCGAGCAACATCATGCTGATGCACCACGTAACGGCTGCACTGCGCGCGCACGCGCTGTTCACCCGCGACGTTGACTACATCGTTAAAGACGGGGAAGTCATCATCGTCGATGAACACACCGGCCGTACCATGCAGGGACGTCGCTGGTCCGATGGCCTGCACCAGGCCGTGGAAGCCAAAGAAGGCGTGGATATTCAGAACGAAAACCAGACGCTGGCATCCATCACCTTCCAGAACTACTTCCGTCTGTACGAGAAGCTGGCGGGGATGACCGGTACCGCAGATACCGAAGCGTTTGAGTTTAGCTCCATCTATAAGCTGGATACCGTGGTAGTACCTACCAACCGTCCGATGATCCGTAAGGATATGCCGGACCTGGTATACATGACTGAAGCGGAAAAAATTCAGGCGATCATCGAAGATATTCGCGAACGTACCGCGAAGGGCCAGCCGGTACTGGTGGGGACCATCTCCATCGAGAAGTCCGAAGTGGTGTCTAACGAGCTGACTAAAGCAGGCATCAAACACAACGTTCTGAACGCCAAGTTCCACGCTAAAGAAGCAGATATCGTTGCGCAGGCGGGTTACCCGGCAGCCGTAACCATCGCCACCAACATGGCGGGTCGTGGTACCGATATTATGCTCGGCGGTAGCTGGCAGGCCGAAGTGGCGGAGCTGGAAAACCCAACCCCAGAGCAAATCGCGCAGATCAAAGCCGACTGGCAAGTGCGTCACGACGCGGTGCTGGCATCCGGTGGTCTGCACATCATTGGTACCGAGCGTCACGAATCTCGTCGTATCGATAACCAGCTGCGCGGTCGTGCGGGTCGTCAGGGTGATGCCGGTTCTTCCCGCTTCTATCTGTCTATGGAAGATGCGCTGATGCGTATTTTCGCCTCTGACCGTGTGTCCGGCATGATGCGTAAACTGGGCATGAAACCTGGCGAAGCGATCGAGCACCCGTGGGTTACCAAAGCGATTGCCAACGCCCAGCGTAAAGTGGAAAGCCGCAACTTCGATATTCGTAAGCAGCTGCTGGAATATGATGACGTTGCCAACGACCAGCGTCGTGCGATCTACACCCAGCGTAACGAACTGCTGGACGTGTCCGACGTGAGCGAAACCATCAACAGCATTCGCGAAGATGTGTTCAAAGCCACTATCGACGCTCATATTCCACCGCAGTCTCTGGAAGAAATGTGGGATATCGAAGGCTTGCAGGAACGTCTGAAAAACGACTTCGATCTCGAACTGCCAATCAAAGAGTGGCTGGACAAAGAGCCTGAGCTGCACGAAGAGACCCTGCGCGAGCGTATCTACGAAACCGCGCTGGACGTCTACAAGCGTAAGGAAGAAGTGGTTGGCGCAGAGATGATGCGTCACTTCGAGAAAGGCGTAATGTTGCAGACCCTGGACTCCCTGTGGAAAGAGCACCTGGCGGCAATGGACTACCTGCGTCAGGGTATCCACCTGCGAGGTTATGCGCAGAAAGATCCGAAGCAGGAGTACAAGCGTGAATCCTTCTCCATGTTTGCCGCCATGCTGGAGTCGCTGAAGTATGAAGTCATCAGCACTCTGAGCAAAGTTCAGGTGCGTATGCCGGAAGAAGTGGAAGCGATGGAGCAGCAGCGTCGTGAAGAAGCTGAGCGTCTGGCACAGATGCAGCAGTTGAGCCATCAGACCGATGAGAGCGAAGCCGCAGCAGCAATCGCAGCGCAGACGGGCGATCGTAAAGTTGGTCGTAACGATCCGTGCCCATGCGGTTCCGGCAAAAAATACAAGGCGTGCCACGGCCGTCTGAGCTAAGAACATAACAAACTGAAAAGGCGCAGATATCTGCGCCTTTTTTATGGAAGTGACATGATGAAAACACTGCAAATTGCTGTCGGGATCATTCGCAACCCGCAAAACCAGATCTTCATTACCCAACGTGCCGCCGATGCGCACATGGCCAACAAATGGGAATTCCCCGGCGGGAAAATCGAATCAGGTGAAACGCCGGAGCAGGCGCTGGTGCGTGAGCTTCAGGAAGAGGTGGGGATCACCCCGCATGGCGCAACGCTGTTCGATAAGCTGGAGTACCAGTTTCCGGATCGTCACATCACGCTGTGGTTCTGGCTGGTGGAAAGCTGGGAAGGTGAACCGTGGGGTAAAGAGGGGCAGCCGGGTAACTGGATTGAGCTTCAGGCCAGCGATGCGGAAAAATTCCCGCCCGCCAATGAGCCTGTGATCCTCCGGCTGGTTGCACAACCGTAGGCCTGCTAAGCGAAGCGCCAGCAGGCTTTGAACGTTACTGCTGGTTTTCGCTCCAGTCATCGCTATCCGAGAGATCGCCTTCGCTCGGAATGCGTTTCTCTTCCGCCGCCCATTCGCCCAGGTCTATAAGCTGACAGCGCTTGCAGCAGAATGGGCGAAATGGACTCACTTCTCCCCAGACGACAGTTTTCCCACAGGTTGGGCAGTTTACGGTGGTTACGTCAGACATCGGCACTCCTTAACAACAGGCCAGTTCAAAATCGAGGCGTTCCGGCACGGTGCCATGTTCACTGTCCAGCGGCATAAAGCGGATCGCGAAACGGCTTTTATGTCCGGAAATTTGCGGGTAAAGCTGCTCGCTAAGAGACAGATTCAGGCGCAGAAGATCGGCGTCGTCGCCGTTATCCTGATAGAAACCGTTGAGACTGGTTTGTTTGCGGAACGGGGCAGAGTTACGCACAAGATCGAGGATCAAGGATAACGTCTGATTCATCGGCTCCAGGCTGCCCAGCCAGCTGTTCACCTGGCGATCGCGCTGTTCCTGCGGCATGTGCAACCACATATGCAGCGTTGGCAGGTCAAAGCTACAGCAACCGCCCGGTATGCTCAGGCGCTGGCGCACCAGCGCAATCAGACGATCCTCTCGTAAAAACTGGCCAACGCGCGGCGCGGCCATCAGCGTCGTGCTGCTGTTTTTCAGCTGCTGGCGTAAAGCGTCAATTCGACTTTGATCCACGCCCGGTACTTCGGCCCAGGCCTGTAATTTACGCTGCTGGCGCTCCAGCTCTTTCAACAGCTCAGTGCGGACGTCACCGCGTTCAATCACATCCAGCAGATCGCCCACGTTGCGGAAAAAATGCAGCGCGGTGGCGTGATCGTTGACAGGCAGATGTTGTGAAAGCTGTTGAATAAGAAATTCTATGCGTAGCCAGGTACGCATTTTTTCGTTAAGCGGGTGCTCAAAAAGGATATGAGTCGACATTATGGTTTTTCCTGTGCAACGGCCTGCGCGGCGAAGGTCAGATACTGCGCGTGCAGACGAGCAACATCCGATGCAATGGCATCTGGTGCGCCGTTATTATCAATAACATCATCCGCAACGGCGAGGCGCGCTTCGCGCGTGGCCTGTGCGGCAAGAATTTGTTCAGCATGTTCGCGTGAAACATGGTCACGCGCCATGGTTCTCTGGATTTGCGTTTCGCGGGAAACGTCAATCACCAGCGTTCTGTCTGCTTTATTCTGAAGCTGATTTTCCACCAGTAACGGGACGACCCACAACACATAGGGCGAACGGGCTGCGGCAATTTGACGCTGAGTTTCCTGGTGGATAATGGGGTGGAGCAGGGCATTAAGCCAGGCTTTTTCCGCTGGATCGGAAAATATGCACTCACGCAGCTGCCGACGATTCAGGGTGCCGTCAGCCTGTATCACACGGCGACCAAAATGCGCTTCGATGGCGTTTAAGGCGGGTGTATTGGGTTCTACCACATGACGGGCAATGATATCGGCGTCGATAATCGTGATGCCGAGACGAGCAAACGCGTGCGCAACGGTGCTTTTACCACTACCGATGCCGCCGGTTAATGCGACGATATACCCCATTAAATCAGATCCTGGGAATTATTCAGTTTTAAAATCAGTTTCTTAAAATTCAAACTTACAACAGCCAATGTTTAGCTCTCTTTACCCGCTTTTTACCAGGTAAATTTATAGGATTGTAGCGTAAAAAAAGAGAATTTCGCAGTCTTGCGGAGCAGGTATTAGTGCGTATGATAGCGTCACTGGAGTTGTGCTTTTAATATATTTGCCTCTAACCCCAGGAATCCGCACATGCGTATCGAAGAAGATCTGAAGTTAGGTTTCAAAGACGTTCTTATCCGCCCTAAACGCTCTACACTGAAAAGTCGCTCAGACGTTGAACTCGAACGTCAATTCACCTTTAAGCATTCCGGTCAGACGTGGTCTGGCGTGCCGATTATCGCGGCCAACATGGACACCGTCGGGACCTTCGAGATGGCGACCGCACTGGCGCAATTCGACATCCTTACTGCGGTACACAAACACTACAGCGCTGAAGAGTGGGATGCGTTTGTCGCCTCCGCCTCGGCTGACGTGGTGAAGCATGTGATGGTCTCGACCGGTACGTCTGATGCAGATTTCGAGAAAACCAAACAGATCCTGAACGCCAATCCGGCGCTGAATTTTGTCTGCATTGACGTGGCAAATGGTTATTCCGAACATTTCGTCCAGTTCGTCAGCAAGGCGCGTGAAGCCTGGCCAACCAAAACCATCATCGCGGGCAACGTGGTGACCGGTGAAATGTGTGAAGAGCTGATCCTCTCCGGAGCCGACATTGTGAAAGTGGGCATTGGCCCGGGCTCCGTTTGCACCACGCGCGTGAAAACCGGTGTGGGTTATCCGCAGCTGTCTGCGGTAATTGAATGCGCTGACGCTGCGCACGGTCTGGGCGGCCAGATCATCAGCGACGGTGGCTGCACCATGCCAGGCGATGTCGCGAAAGCCTTCGGCGGCGGCGCGGATTTCGTGATGCTCGGCGGCATGCTGGCAGGCCACGAAGAGAGCGGCGGTACCGTGGTGGAAGAGAACGGCGAGAAATTCATGCTATTCTACGGAATGAGCTCTGAATCCGCGATGACCCGTCACGTGGGTGGTGTCGCGAAATACCGTGCGGCGGAAGGCAAAACCGTTAAGCTACCACTGCGTGGTCCGGTCGAAAACACGGCGCGCGATATCCTCGGCGGACTGCGTTCTGCCTGCACCTACGTTGGGGCTTCCCGCCTGAAAGAGCTGACTAAACGCACGACGTTTATCCGCGTTCAGGAGCAGGAAAACCGCGTTTTCAATAGCCTCTGACGGCTACGGCTGGCGCGCGTCCGTGCGCCAGCGTTACCCCGCGCTCATTGCATCCCCCAGATGGAAAATCGGCAGATACATTGCCACCACCAGCGTGCCAATAATCAGACCTGTCACGACCAGTAGCAAAGGCTCAAGAAGCGCCGCCAGATTGTCTGCCTGCTGAAATGTCTGTTCCGTATGATGGCGGGCCAGATTCATCAGCATGACATCCAGTGAACCCGACACTTCTCCGGTGCGAATGAGCTGAATACACAGTGGCGTAAAAACAGAGGCCTTCTGAAAGGAGGACCACACGGGCATCCCCTGTTCGATATCGCTGCGTATCTCACGGAGTTTCTCCTGCCAGTAGCCACACTCAACGGTCTCCTCCACACTCTCCAGTCCTTGTAAAAAGGCAATTCCGGCCTGCTGGGTTAATGACAGTACGGTAAAAATTTGCCCCAGTTTTTGCCCGCGCGTCAGCGTGCCCATCACCGGTACATGTAACAAGACATACTGCCAGCGCGGATGCCGCCGCAGCTTACAGGCGATGACAACCATTGCCACGAGCAGGGCCAAAAGGGTGAGGATATGCGCCTGAACTAAGGCCGCCAGCCCCATGACTGCCTGCGTGAGCAAAGGGAGCGGGGTGTTGAACGTTTTGTAGATTGCAGCAAACTCAGGCAAAACCAGCGTGACCATCGCCAGCACCACGAAAACGGCCAGCGTCAGGATGATCAGCGGATAGCGCAGCGCTTTCTTCACCTTTGCACTGAGTTGCTGCTGGGATTTTTGTTGCTGCGCAAGCTGACGGCAGCAGGCTTCGAGCTTACCCGTCAGTTCACCCGTCTTCACCATCGAGACATAAAGGGGGCTAAACACCTCTGGCCATTTCTTCATGGCCTCTGACAGAGCGAAACCTTCGCTCAGGTCATCAGCAAGACTGTGCAGCAGCGCCTGCCAGTGCTGCAAAGGATGCTGTTCCGCCAGCATGTGCAGGCTTTGGGACAGCGTGAGTCCGGCCTGTAGCAGCGTGGCGAGCTGGCGAAAAATATCGTAGCAGTGCTGCACTTGCCATCGGTGGCGCTGCTGGCAGCGTTTTAGCGCCAGCGGGTGCAGCTGTTTAAGCACCAGAGCCGTGTAAGCTGCGTTACGGTCGATGGCCCAGAGGGTGCCGGTTTGCACCTCCCCCTCGGTGGTCAGGGCACGCCAGCGCCAGAGCGAATTAGCAGCCATCGGGCATTCCCAGGACGCGCAACAACTCTTCGAGCGTAGTCAGCCCTTGCTCTACGGCCATGCAGCCATGCTCAAACAAAGAGGTCATTCCCGCCTGACGAGCGCTGGACCCAATCACCTCCGTGCTTGCTCCGCTGGCGATGGCCTGCCGCAGCGTGTCGTCGATGACGAGCACTTCAAAAATGGCTACGCGACCATAAAAACCGTGGTAGCAGCGATCGCAGCCGGTGGGTTGCCAGCGAGGAAGCGGCCGGGGCCACAGCGTGCGGGGTAATTCGGTATGGCGGCTGGCTTCCTGTCGGCAGTACGGGCATAAACGGCGCACCAGCCGCTGGGCAATCACCATCGAGAGCGCCGAAGAGATCATCCAGCGCGCGACACCCATCTGTTGCAGCCGTACCAGCGTTTCAGTCGTCGAATTAGTATGGAGGGTGGACAGCACCAGATGCCCGGTTTGTGCCGCCTTAATGGCAATTTCTGCCGTTTCGCCGTCACGAATTTCACCTACCATAATGATGTCAGGATCCTGCCTGAGCAGGGCGCGCAGCACGCTCTGGAAGGTCAGCCCCGCACGCGGATTAATCTGCGTCTGGTTTAAGCCTGCAAGCGGGATTTCAACGGGATCTTCCACGCTGCAAATATTAACGTCAGGTGTATTTCGCGCCTGTAACGCGCTGTACAGCGTCACCGTTTTCCCGCTACCTGTCGGGCCGGTGACCAGAATCAACCCCTGAGGGCTGTTAAGCGCCCCGGCAAAACGGACCTGCTGGTCTGCGCTCATCCCCAGCTGTTCAAGCTCCAGAGCCTGCTGTACCTGGTGAAGCAGACGAAGCACGATTTTTTCTCCACCGCTACAGGGAAGGGTTGCGATACGAAAAGAGACGGGGACGCTTGCCAGCTCCACCGTAAACTGACCGTCCTGCGGCAGGCGGCGCTCCGCAATATCCAGTTGACCCAGCACCTTCAGGCGTGCGGCAAGCGTCGTCCCGAGGGCGGCAGAGATCGGCGGTTGCGGGTAGAGAACACCGTCGATTCGCAAACGGATCTGGTAGCCGTGCTCCGTCGGTTCAATATGGATGTCAGAAGCCCGCTGGTTTACTGCCTGCTGCAAGGTTGTACTGAGCACGTCAGCGGCTGAGTTTGGCGCGATGCCCGGCAGGTGTGATGATGAGAGGGACTGAAGCCTTTTTTCCATCCGTTCAGCCGTCCAGCACTCAATATCAATACGTTTCTGCGTGGCGAAGCGTAACGCTTCCATCAGCTCAGAGGCAGGATTACCCACCACCGCAATGCTGATCATCTCGGTGTCGCTTGCGAGTAGCAGTGCGTGATGGCGCTGACAGAGCGTCATAAGCTGCTCGGTATTCATTGTCCACTCCTGTCAGTTGTTGTCGAAGCGGAAAACATCTTCACAGGCTTGTCTGAGCGCCGTGTCGGACGCAATTTTGCAGTCACGCGTCCAGCCCGTCATACCGTTACCGTCGCTCCAGATCGGTGTCATGAGCACTTCAAGTCCGTTAAGGCTTTCCTGCCCTGTTAACGATACGATCCCCTTCGCCACGCTCATCGCTGAAACGTAACGTGTGGTTGTCGGGGAGGGGATGCCATTGGTGCCTGCGTCGCAGCGATCCACACCACCACGATCCAGGGCGCAAAGCTCAATGGCGGTGCGGTAGGGGATGAACGTTTGCAGCATATCGGTGAGCGCCGCTTTTCGCAGGTAGTTCTGATAGGCCGGGACGCCAATCGCGCTCAGGATGGCAATAATGCCAATGACCACCATTAGCTCAATCAGGGTAAATCCTAGTTGTCTGTTCATGTCTGCTCCTTATGTTAAGTGGCGCTACTGTGGCAGTGACTGCGCGCAGAAACGAGGGGCAAAAGCGTGAACGTGAAGGGGCTTTCAGGGAAATGATTCAGTGTTGCAGAGAAGGACAGCGTAATTGCGAGCGGTTTCGTATTTCCCCTCTCCGGGCGGAGAGGGGGGATAATTTATTTGAAGCGCATCGAGAGGTCGAGGGCGCGGACGTGCTTGGTCAGGGCGCCTACGGAGATGTAATCGACGCCGGTTTCAGCAAATTCGCGGATGGTGTCGAACGTCACGTTGCCGGACACCTCAAGCTGCGCCTGGCCGTTTGTGCGTTTGACCGCTTCACGCATCTGCTCCGTGTCGAAGTTATCGAGCATGATGATGTCAGCCCCCGCTTTAATGGCCTCGTCCAGCTCCTCCAGCGTTTCCACTTCCACTTCGACGGGCACATCCGGATGCAGCCAGAAGGCTTTTTCCACGGCCTGACGCACCGAGCCAGAGGCAATAATGTGGTTCTCTTTGATCAGGAAGGCATCGGATAGCCCCAGACGATGGTTGGCGCCGCCACCGCAGAGTACCGCGTATTTCAGCGCGGTGCGCAGGCCCGGCAGGGTTTTACGGGTATCCAGCAGCTGCGTGCGGGTGCCTGCCAGCAGGTCAACGTAGCGGCGTACTTCACTGGCAACGCCAGAGAGCGTTTGCACAAAATTGAGCGCGGTGCGTTCACCAGTCAGCAAGACGCGGGACGGGCCGTCCAGTTCGAACAGTGGCTGATTCGCCGTGACCGCATCGCCGTCCTCAACGTGCCATGTTACCTGCACCTCGTCGCCCGCCAGCTGGGTAAAGACCTCCTCAACCCAGCGTTTGCCGCAGAAAACCCCTGCTTCACGGGTGATAACCACCGCATGCGAGCGTGTCTCTTTTGGCAACAATTGGGCGGTAATATCGTTATCGGCGCTGACGTCACCGCCGAGGTCTTCTCTCAGGGCATGGGCAACGCTTGCCGGGATATCACTATTAATACGTTCCAGAAGCGCGTCACGTCGGTGGTCGGGGTTATAGCGGCGAGGCGGCATGATAAAACTCCAAATTGGTAACGAATCATAATATTGAAACATGCTACTCTGAACCGAGTAACAGCACCATAGATAAGGAGTTCCAGCATGTTGTTAGAAAACGGATGGCTGGTGGACGCGCGGCATGTACCGTCGCCGCACCACGACTGCCGCCCGGAGGATGAAAAGCCCACACTGCTGGTGGTTCACAATATTAGTCTCCCGCCGGGTGAGTTTGGCGGTCCGTGGATCGATGCGTTATTCACTGGAACGATAGATCCCGATGCCCACCCCTTCTTTGCTGAGATTGCGCATCTGCGCGTATCGGCGCACTGTCTGATCCGACGTGATGGCGAAGTGGTTCAGTATGTTCCTTTTGATAAGCGTGCCTGGCATGCCGGCGTGTCGAAGTATCAGGGGCGCGAGCGGTGCAATGATTTCTCCATTGGAATTGAACTGGAAGGAACGGACACCACGCCTTACACCGATGCGCAATATGAGAAACTGGTTGCTGTAACGCAAACGTTAATCGGGCGCTATCCCGCCATTGCAGACAATATTACAGGGCACAGCGACATCGCCCCCGAAAGAAAAACCGACCCCGGCCCGGCGTTTGACTGGTCCCGGTTTCACGCCATGCTTACCACGTCGTCAGATAAGGAGATAACATGACGTTGTTTACCATGCTGCTGGTTATGATCGCTGAACGCCTGTTTAAGCTCGGCGAGCACTGGCATCTGGATCATCGGCTGGAGGTGTTATTCCGCCGCATCAGGCGTTTTTCCATGCTGCGCACGCTGCTGATGGCGGCAGGCGTGATGGTGATTACGTTCCTGTTGCTGCGCTCGCTTTACGGCCTCTTTTTCAACGTGCCGCTGCTGGTGGTGTGGATCCTGCTCGGTGTGTTGTGTATTGGCGCGGGCAAGGTGCGTTTGCACTATCACGCGTATCTGAAAGCCGCTTCCCGGGATGATGCCCACGCGCGCGGCGCGATGGCGAGCGAGTTGACGATGATCCACGGCGTACCGCCGGACTGCGATGAACGCGAGTTTCTGCGGGAGCTGCAAAACGCGCTGCTGTGGATTAACTTCCGTTACTACCTGGCGCCGCTGTTCTGGTTCGTGGTGGGCGGACCCTGGGGGCCGGTACTGCTGATGGGTTACGCGTTCCTGCGCGCCTGGCAGACCTGGCTTGCCCGCTATCTTACGCCGCATGAACGTCTACAGTCCGGCATTGATGCCATCCTGCACGTGCTCGACTGGCTTCCGGTGCGTCTGGTAGGCGTGGTCTATGCCCTCATCGGTCACGGTGAAAAGGCGCTGCCCGCGTGGTTTGTCTCCCTTGCTGACCGTCATACCTCGCAGTATCAGGTTTTAACCCGACTGGCACAGTTCTCGCTGGCGCGTGAGCCGCACACGGACAAAGTCGCAACGCCAAAGGCTGCCGTCTCGATGGCGAAGAAAACGTCGTTTGTGGTGGTGGTGATTGTGGCGCTGCTGACGATTTACGGCACGCTGGTTTAAGCCAGCGCGCCGAAGCCGTTACGGTGTATCTGCGGGCGGGATGCCGAATTCAGGCATCCCGTTTTCGTTCCAGCGGATGAGTTTCAGGCGAGTATGGCGATTGGGATCGTAAAGCGGATCGCCTTCAATTTCAGTGTAGTTTCGCGCGTGGTAGACCAGCACATCTTCGCCCTCCGGCGTCTGCGTAAAGCTGTTATGGCCTGGCCCATACTGACGGTTTTCGTAGCTGGTGACGAACACCGGGCGCGGGGATTTATGCCAGTTAGCCGGGTTTTGCGGATCGGCATTCAGGTCTGCCCACAGTAATCCCATGCAGTAGTTCTCGTCGGTGGCGCTGGCGGAATAGCTGATAAACAGCTTATCGCCATGGAACAGCACCGCCGGGCCTTCATTGACCCAGAACCCGCGGCACTCCCAGTCATATTCCGGTTTACTGAGCATCACCGGCTCGCCTTTCAGCGTCCACGGATTTTCCATTTCACACAGGTAAAGATTCGAGTTACCGGAAATATCCGGGGCTTTTTGCGCCCACAAATACCAGCGTTTACCCTGATGAACAAAGGTGGTGGCATCCAGCGCGAAGGTGTCAAACGGGGTTTTGATTTGCCCTTTTTCCACCCACGTACCGGTGAGCGGATCGCGATCTGCGCATTCAATGGCAAACATGCGATGCTGGAACATCCCGAGCTGATCGAGCGCCTGGGTATGCGTGGCGGCAAAATAGATGTACCACCTGCCGTCGATATGATGCAGTTCCGGTGCCCAGATCAGCTGGCTCATCGGGCCGGTGTCGGGCTTGCGCCAGACAACCACCTCTTCGGCATCGCGTAAACCTTCCAGCGAGTCCGCGCGGCGGATCGCCAGCCGATCGTACTCCGGTACGGAGGCGATAAAGTAATATTGCCCATCGTGACGCAGGATATACGGGTCGGCGCGTTGTTCAATAAACGGGTTTGGCCAGGTTTGCATTCGGCTTTCCTTATTTAGTCTCAGCGGCTTTGAGTTCCTGATAATCGTTCAGCTCGCGATAGTTGGTGCGACGCTTTTCCAGATCGGACTGGATCTGCTTCATGGTCTCACGGTCCACTTTCAGCAGACGTACTACGCCCGCGGTAATTAAGTATCCAATGCCAGGAATGACGGTAAAGAGCAGCACGATCCCGTTGATGGCATCCGCGCTCTGCGCTTTTGCGCCCGCATCGTAGCCGTACCAGGAGAGCAGGAAACCGACCATTGCCCCGGCAATCGCCAGACCCAGTTTCAGGAAGAAGATGTTGCCGGAGAAGCTGATCCCGGTGATACGTTTCCCGGTTTTCCATTCACCGTAGTCGTCCACGTCGGCCATCAGGGACCAGTGCAGCGGGGATGGGATCTGGTGCAGGATGTTCAGCAGGACGTAAAGCACAACAATGGTTGTCGTCGCTTTCGGGTCGAAGAAGTAGAAGGCGCAGGAGAAAATCGCCAGCGCGATGTTGGTCCAGAAGAAGACCTTCAGCTTGCACCAGCGGTCGGTCAGCACTTTCGCCAGCATACTGCCGAACATCATGCCGACAACGCCCAGGCTGATAAACAGCGTGGCGAAATGGGTGCTTTGCCCCATGACCCAGGTGACGTAATACATGGTGGCCGCCATGCGGATAAAGCCAGGGCAGACGTTGCACAGGGTTAACAGCAGGATCCGCACCCACTGGTCGTTCTTCCACACGTCTTTCAGGTCGTTTTTCAGTTCGTCATGGGTTTGCACCGCCGGACGCACACGCTCGCGCACCGTGGCGAAGCAGAACAGGAACATGCAGGTACCAATCAGCGCCAGCACGGTCATCGCCATCTGGTAGCCTTTGGCTTTGTTATCCCCACCGAACCAGTCGGCCATTGGCAGGAGCGTTAGCGACAGCAGCAGCGTGGCGATACCAACCATAACAAAACGGTAGGACTGGCAGGCAACGCGCTCTTTCGGGTCGTTGGTGATCACGCCGCCGAGCGAGCAGTACGGAATATTGATGGCGGTATAGGTCAGCGACAGCAGGAAGTAGGTGACAAAGGCATAGATAACTTTGCTGTTATAGCTCCACTCTGGCGTGGTGAACATCAGAATGCTGAACAGCGCATAGGGGAAGGCAATCCACAGCAGCCATGGACGAAACCGGCCATATTTGCTGCGGGTACGGTCAGCAATCGCGCCCATGATCGGGTCCGTTACGGCATCAATGACGCGCACGGACAGGAGTAAAACGCCAACCAGTGCAGGAGCCAGACCAAAAATATCCGTATAAAAATAGTTAACAAATAACATGATGGCGCCAAAGATAATGTTGCATCCGGCGTCACCCATGCCATAGCCGATCTTTTCTTTTACTGACAGTTTGTTGTTATTCATCGACAGCTCTCCGGGTTTCGGTATGGAGAGAATTATTCGCTGGCAAACGAATATATGCGTTGCAATATAAAGGCGGTGATATGGAGGATTTTGCTGTTGGCGCGAATTTGTGAGGAAGGTAACAAGACGCTGTACCCGCAACCGCGAGTACAGCGAGAAAACATTTAGTGCGCTTTCACCGTTTTGGCATTTTTCTGTTTCACCATATAACCCACGCCGAGGATCGCAATCCAGACCGGGATCAGGTAGACGGAAATCGCCATGCCTGGGGTGATGAGCATGATGACCAGTACAGCTGCCATGAACAGCAGGCAAACCCAGTTCCCCAGCGGATAGAGCAGGGCAGGGAAGCGCGTGGTTACGCCCTGCTGCTGCTTGGCGCGGCGGAACTTGATGTGCGCGAGGCTAATCATTGCCCAGTTAATCACCAGGGCGGAAACCACCAGCGCCATCAGCAGACCGAAGGCTGATTCCGGGGCCAGGTAGTTAATCAGCACGCACAGCGCCGTCACGACCGCCGACACGATGATGGTATTAACCGGTACGCCACGCTTATCAACGGTGAGCAGCGCTTTCGGTGCGTTGCCCTGTTGCGCCAGGCCGAACAGCATACGGCTGTTGCAGTAAACGCAGCTGTTATAAACGGAGAGCGCAGCGGTCAGCACCACGACGTTGAGCGCGTTCGCCACGAAGGTATCGCCCAGCTCGTGGAAGATGAGCACAAACGGGCTGGTATCCGCCGTGACGCGCGTCCATGGCAGCAGCGAGAGCAGCACCGCCAGGGAGCCCACATAGAAGATCAGGATGCGGTAGATAACCTGATTTGTGGCTTTCGGGATGCTCTGTTCCGGGTTGTCGGCTTCCGCGGCGGTGATGCCCACCAGCTCCAGACCGCCGAAGGAGAACATAATGATCGCCATCATCATCACCAGGCCGGTCATGCCGTGAGGCAAGAACCCGCCTTGCTCCCAAAGGTTGCGCACGGTGGCCTGCGGGCCGCCGTTGCCGCTGAACAGCAGCCAGCCGCCGAAGATGATCATCGCTACAACGGCAATCACTTTGATGATGGCAAACCAGAACTCCATCTCACCGAACACTTTTACGTTGGTGAGGTTAATGGCGTTAATCAGGACGAAGAAGGCCGCCGCAGACGCCCAGGTAGGGATCTCCGGGTACCAGAACTGAATATATTTCCCGACGGCGGTCAGCTCGGCCATGGCAACCAGAACGTACAGAACCCAATAGTTCCAGCCCGAGGCGAAACCTGCGAAGCTGCCCCAGTATTTATAGGCGAAGTGGCTGAATGAGCCTGCGACCGGCTCCTCAACAACCATTTCCCCTAACTGACGCATAATCAGAAATGCAATGAAACCCGCTATCGCGTACCCCAAAATAATGCCCGGACCGGCCGACTGGATAACCGATGCACTGCCCAGAAACAGGCCAGTACCAATAGCACCGCCCAGGGCGATGAGCTGTATATGGCGGTTTTTAAGGCCGCGCTTTAGCTGATCGCCATGCTGTTGAGCTTCCATTTGAAACCTCGTGTGTGGTTGTTATGTTCACGCTGTGCGTGTGTAATTATGAAAGTCCATATTCTGTATTTATTTCTTTACGGTTAACGATACCGAAAAAAGCGGAGATGGCTTCCGTTAGCGCCAGAATAGTGGTAAGCGCCAGCGAATGCACCTGCTTTATGAAGGGGCGATGACGACTTGAATAAAAAGAAACCAATTGTAAATCGGTACGTTAACCCCTCATACCCCAACCTATAGAATAGAAATGCGTCAGAAGAGGGCGAATTTTCATTTTTTGCCTTGTTGAATCGCTTCAGATTGCAAAAACCCTCGTTTCACTATGGTTAAAACTGCCTCTTTGGTAGTAACCATTTCATTTGTGCAAAGTTACATTCCTGAAACGTTAGTTCTGTAAGGTTGTTAAAATGTGCCGGGTTTACTGATTTCAATCAAAACCAATATGGACAGAAGGTGAATACTTTGTTACTTTAGCGATACGAACATGAAATTGGTAAGACCAATTGACTCCGGGCAAAAAGGCGTAAGACAGGGAATATGGCCTACAGCAAAATTCGCCAACCAAAACTTTCCGATGTGATTGAGCAGCAGCTGGAGTTTTTAATTCTCGAAGGGACACTGCGCCCGGGCGAGAAGCTCCCGCCAGAACGCGAGCTGGCAAAACAGTTCGACGTTTCACGTCCCTCTCTGCGTGAGGCGATTCAACGTCTCGAAGCAAAGGGCCTGTTGCTCCGTCGCCAGGGTGGCGGAACCTTTGTGCAAAACAGCCTGTGGCAGAGCTTCAGCGACCCGCTGGTAGAACTTCTCTCTGACCACCCAGAATCCCAGTTTGATCTGCTTGAGACCCGTCACGCGCTGGAAGGTATCGCGGCCTATTACGCCGCCCTTCGCAGCACTGATGAAGACCGCGTACGTATTCGCGAGCTGCATCAGGCCATTGAACGGGCACAGCAGTCCGGCGATTTAGACGCCGAGTCCAGCGCCGTCGTCCAGTATCAAATTGCCGTCACCGAAGCGGCGCACAACGTGGTGCTCCTCCATCTGCTACGCTGCATGGAGCCGATGCTGGCCCAGAACGTTCGTCAGAATTTTGAATTGTTGTATGCCCGTCGGGAGATGCTCCCGCTGGTAAGCAACCATCGCACCCGAGTATTCGAGGCGATAATGGCCGGGGAACCGGAGCAGGCGCGCGAAGCGTCGCACCGCCATCTGGCTTTCATTGAGGAAATCTTGCTGGACCGCAGCCGTGAACAATCGCGTCGCGAACGTTCATTACGCCGCATACAGCAACGAAAGGATTAAGCGCCAGGTACTTTTAGAGCGCGGCAACTAAACGCAGAACCTGTCTTATTGTGTTTTCTGGCGAAAATACAATGGGACAGGTTCCAGACAAATCAACGTATTAGATAGATAAGGAATACCCCCATGTCAGAACGTCTCCAAAATGACGTGGATCCGATCGAAACTCGCGACTGGCTACAGGCGATCGAATCGGTCATCCGTGAAGAAGGTGTTGAGCGCGCTCAGTATCTGATTGATCAGCTGCTTTCTGAAGCACGCAAAGGCGGCGTGAAAGTGGCTTCAGGTGCAGGGGCTAGCAACTACGTAAACACGATTGCCGTCGAAGACGAACCGGAATACCCGGGCAATCTGGATCTGGAACGCCGTATCCGTTCTGCTATCCGCTGGAACGCCATCATGACCGTTCTGCGCGCATCCAAGAAAGACCTGGAACTGGGTGGCCACATGGCGTCCTTCCAGTCTTCTGCGACCATTTACGAAGTGTGCTTCAACCACTTCTTCCGTGCAGCTAACGAGAAAGACGGCGGCGATCTGGTGTACTTCCAGGGCCACATCTCTCCGGGCATCTATGCACGTGCCTTCCTGGAAGGTCGTCTGACTGAAGAGCAGATGAACAACTTCCGTCAGGAAGTTCACGGTAAGGGTCTGTCTTCTTACCCGCACCCTAAACTGATGCCTGAGTTCTGGCAGTTCCCGACCGTATCTATGGGTCTGGGTCCAATCGGTGCGATCTATCAGGCTAAATTCCTGAAGTACCTGGAACACCGTGGTCTGAAAGACACCTCTGAGCAGACCGTTTACGCCTTCCTGGGCGACGGTGAAATGGATGAGCCAGAATCTAAAGGCGCGATCACCATCGCGACCCGTGAGAAGCTGGACAACCTGTGCTTCATCATCAACTGTAACCTGCAACGTCTGGATGGTCCGGTAACCGGTAACGGCAAGATCATCAACGAACTGGAAGGCATCTTCGCGGGTGCTGGCTGGAACGTGATCAAAGTGATGTGGGGCGGTCGTTGGGATGAACTGCTGCGTAAAGACACCAGCGGTAAACTGATCCAGCTGATGAACGAAACCGTTGACGGCGACTACCAGACCTTCAAATCCAAAGACGGTGCCTACGTTCGTGAGCACTTCTTCGGCAAATATCCTGAAACCGCAGCCCTGGTTGCAGACTGGACTGACGAGCAGATCTGGGCGCTGAACCGCGGTGGTCACGATCCGAAGAAAGTTTACGCTGCACTGAAAAAAGCGCGTGAAACCAAAGGTAAAGCGACTGTGATCCTGGCCCACACCATCAAAGGTTACGGCATGGGTGATACCGCAGAAGGTAAGAACATCGCTCACCAGGTTAAGAAAATGAACATGGACGGCGTGCGTTATATCCGCGACCGTTTCAACGTTCCAGTGACCGATGAGCAGGTAGAAAAACTGTCTTACATCACCTTCCCGGAAGGGTCTGAAGAACACAAGTACCTGCACGAACGTCGTCAGGCGCTGAAAGGCTACCTGCCTGCTCGTCAGCCTAACTTCACCGAGAAGCTGGAACTGCCAGCGCTGGAAGATTTCTCTCAGCTGCTGGAAGAGCAGAACAAAGAGATCTCTACCACTATCGCTTTCGTTCGTGCCCTGAACGTGATGCTGAAGAACAAGTCGATCAAAGATCGTCTGGTTCCAATCATCGCCGACGAAGCGCGTACTTTCGGTATGGAAGGTCTGTTCCGTCAGATCGGTATCTACAGTCCGAACGGCCAGCAGTACACCCCGCAGGACCGTGAGCAGGTTGCATACTACAAAGAAGACGAGAAAGGCCAGATCCTTCAGGAAGGTATCAACGAACTGGGAGCAGGCGCATCCTGGCTGGCTGCTGCGACCTCTTACAGCACCAACAACCTGCCGATGATCCCGTTCTACATCTACTACTCCATGTTCGGGTTCCAGCGTATCGGTGACCTGTGCTGGCAGGCAGGCGATCAGCAGGCTCGCGGCTTCCTGATCGGGGGTACTTCTGGTCGTACGACCCTGAACGGTGAAGGTCTACAGCACGAAGATGGTCACAGCCACATTCAGTCACTGACTATCCCTAACTGTATCTCTTACGATCCGTCTTACGCGTACGAAGTGGCAGTCATCATGCATGACGGCTTGCAGCGCATGTACGGTGAAGCGCAAGAGAATATTTACTACTACATCACCACCCTGAACGAAAACTACCACATGCCGGCAATGCCAGCAGGCGCCGAGGAAGGTATCCGTAAAGGTATCTACAAACTCGAAACCATCGAAGGTAGCAAAGGTAAAGTTCAGCTGCTGGGCTCCGGTTCTATCCTGCGTCACGTTCGTGAAGCAGCGCAGATCCTGGCGAAAGACTACGGTGTGGGTTCCGATGTGTACTCTGTTACCTCCTTCACTGAACTGGCGCGTGATGGCCAGGATTGTGAGCGCTGGAACATGCTGCACCCAATGGAAACCCCACGCGTTCCGTACATCGCTCAGGTGATGAACGACGCGCCAGCGGTGGCGTCTACTGACTATATGAAACTGTTCGCTGAGCAGGTTCGTACTTACGTTCCAGCTGATGATTATCGCGTACTGGGTACTGACGGCTTCGGTCGTTCTGACAGCCGCGAAAACCTGCGTCACCACTTCGAAGTTGATGCTTCCTACGTGGTTGTAGCAGCACTGGGCGAACTGGCTAAACGTGGCGAAATCGATAAGAAAGTGGTTGCAGACGCAATTACTAAATTCAACATCGATGCAGATAAAGTTAACCCGCGTCTGGCGTAAGAGGTAAAAGAATAATGGCTATCGAAATCAATGTACCGGACATCGGGGCTGATGAAGTTGAAATCACCGAGATCCTGGTCAAAGTGGGCGACAAAGTTGAAGCTGAACAGTCGCTGATCACCGTAGAAGGCGACAAAGCTTCTATGGAAGTCCCGTCTCCTCAGGCTGGCATCGTTAAAGAGATCAAAGTCTCTGTTGGCGATAAAACCGAGACTGGCAAACTGATCATGATTTTCGATTCCGCCGACGGTGCAGCAGCTGCTGCACCTGCGCAGGAAGAGAAGAAAGAAGCCGCTCCTGCTGCTGCTCCAGCGGCGGCCGCGGCAGCGAAAGAAGTGAACGTGCCTGACATCGGCGGTGACGAAGTTGAAGTCACTGAAATCCTGGTGAAAGTGGGCGATACCGTTGCGGCTGAGCAGTCACTGATCACCGTAGAAGGCGATAAAGCCTCTATGGAAGTACCAGCGCCATTCGCCGGTACCGTTAAAGAGATCAAGATCAACACCGGTGACAAAGTGTCTACGGGTTCCCTGATCATGATTTTCGAAGTGGCGGGCTCTGAAGGCGCTGCGGCTCCAGCGAAAGCGGAAGCTGCTCCGGCTCCGGCTGCTGCACCAGCGGCTGCTGGCGGCGTGAAAGACGTTAACGTACCAGACATCGGCGGTGACGAAGTTGAAGTGACCGAAGTGATGGTGAAAGTGGGCGACAAAGTTGCCGCTGAACAGTCACTGATCACCGTTGAAGGCGACAAAGCTTCCATGGAAGTGCCTGCGCCGTTCGCGGGTACCGTTAAAGAGATCAAAATCAGCACCGGCGACAAAGTCTCTACCGGCTCTCTGATCATGGTCTTCGAAGTGGAAGGCGCTGCACCTGCCGCCGCTCCTGCTGCTGCGGCTGCTCCGGCACCGGCTGCTGCACCGGCTCAGGCTGCTAAACCGGCTGCTGCCCCTGCTGTTAAAGCAGAAAAATCTGAGTTCGCTGAAAACGACGCTTACGTCCACGCGACTCCGCTGATCCGTCGCCTGGCGCGCGAATTCGGCGTGAACCTGGCGAAAGTGAAGGGCACCGGCCGTAAAGGTCGTATCCTGCGCGAAGACGTTCAGGCTTACGTGAAAGACGCGGTGAAACGCGCCGAAGCTGCACCTGCGGCAGCCGCTGGCGGCGGTATCCCGGGTATGCTGCCATGGCCGAAAGTGGACTTCAGCAAGTTCGGCGAAATCGAAGAAGTGGAACTGGGCCGTATCCAGAAAATCTCCGGTGCTAACCTGAGCCGTAACTGGGTGATGATCCCGCACGTTACCCACTTCGATAAGACCGATATCACCGATCTGGAAGCGTTCCGTAAACAGCAGAACGCCGAAGCTGAGAAGCGTAAGCTGGACGTGAAGTTCACCCCAGTGGTCTTCATCATGAAAGCGGTTGCGGCGGCGCTGGAACAGATGCCACGCTTCAACAGCTCCCTGTCCGAAGACGGCCAGAAGCTGACGCTGAAGAAATACATCAACATCGGTGTTGCGGTTGATACGCCAAATGGTCTGGTTGTTCCGGTCTTCAAAGACGTGAACAAGAAGAGCGTCACAGAGCTGTCCCGTGAACTGACCACCATCTCCAAGAAAGCGCGTGATGGTAAGCTGACTGCCGGCGAAATGCAGGGCGGCTGCTTCACCATCTCCAGCATCGGCGGCCTGGGTACCACCCACTTCGCGCCGATTGTGAACGCGCCGGAAGTGGCTATCCTCGGTGTGTCCAAGTCCGCGATGGAGCCGGTGTGGAATGGCAAAGAGTTCGTACCGCGTCTGATGATGCCAATCTCTCTGTCCTTCGACCACCGCGTGATCGACGGGGCTGATGGTGCGCGTTTCATCACCATCATTAACAACATGCTGAGCGACATTCGCCGCCTGGTGATGTAATCGAAAAGCCGGCCAATCGGCCGGCTTTTTTCTGATAATCTCATGGGGTTTTTGAGGTTATTGGTGAAAGCGATAATTCGTGAGCCGTTTGTTGTTTCAAAATTGTTAACAATTTTGTAAAATACGGGCGGATAGAACGACCCGGTGGACGACGGGTATACATTAAGAGGTCATGATGAGCACAGAAATCAAAACTCAGGTCGTAGTACTTGGGGCAGGCCCGGCAGGTTATTCCGCAGCATTTCGCGCCGCGGATTTAGGTCTGGAAACCGTCATCGTAGAACGTTACAGCACCCTCGGCGGTGTTTGTCTGAACGTCGGCTGTATCCCTTCTAAAGCGCTGCTGCACGTAGCGAAAGTTATCGAAGAAGCCAAAGCGCTGGCTGAACACGGTATCGTCTTCGGCGAGCCGAAGACCGACATCGACAAAATTCGTACCTGGAAAGAGAAAGTTATCACTCAGCTGACCGGCGGTCTGGCGGGTATGGCCAAAGGCCGTAAAGTGAAAGTGGTAAACGGTCTGGGTAAATTCACCGGTGCGAACACCCTGGAAGTGGAAGGTGAAAACGGTAAAACCGTGATTAACTTCGACAACGCGATCATCGCGGCAGGCTCTCGCCCAATCGAACTGCCATTCATTCCACATGAAGATCCACGCGTGTGGGATTCCACCGATGCGCTGGAGCTGAAAACCGTTCCTAAGCGTCTGCTGGTTATGGGCGGCGGTATCATCGGTCTGGAAATGGGTACGGTGTACCATGCGCTGGGTTCAGAGATCGACGTGGTTGAAATGTTCGACCAGGTTATCCCGGCTGCCGACAAAGACATCGTTAAAGTCTTCACCAAACGCATCAGCAAGAAATTCAACCTGATGCTGGAAACCAAAGTGACTGCCGTTGAAGCGAAAGAAGACGGTATTTACGTTTCCATGGAAGGCAAAAAAGCCCCATCCGAACCACAGCGTTACGACGCCGTACTGGTGGCTATCGGCCGTGTGCCGAACGGTAAAAACCTCGACGCGGGCAAAGCTGGCGTGGAAGTGGACGACCGTGGCTTCATCCGCGTTGACAAACAGCTGCGTACCAACGTGCCGCACATCTTTGCTATCGGCGATATCGTCGGTCAGCCAATGCTGGCGCACAAAGGTGTTCACGAAGGTCACGTTGCCGCTGAAGTTATCGCCGGCATGAAGCACTACTTCGATCCGAAAGTGATCCCATCTATCGCCTACACCGAGCCAGAAGTTGCATGGGTTGGTCTGACTGAGAAAGAAGCGAAAGAGAAAGGCATCAGCTACGAAACCGCCACCTTCCCGTGGGCTGCTTCTGGCCGTGCTATCGCGTCCGACTGCGCAGACGGTATGACCAAACTGATCTTCGACAAAGAAACTCACCGTGTAATCGGTGGTGCGATTGTCGGTACCAACGGCGGCGAGCTGCTGGGTGAAATCGGTCTGGCTATCGAAATGGGCTGTGACGCGGAAGACATCGCGCTGACCATCCACGCTCACCCGACTCTGCACGAGTCCGTGGGCCTGGCGGCAGAAGTGTTTGAAGGTAGCATCACCGACCTGCCAAACGCGAAAGCGAAGAAGAAATAAGTTTCTTCAGATGAAAAAAGCGGCCTCAGGCCGCTTTTTTTATGCACTGCGTTCAGGGGGTGACAGGCTGCCAGGTTTTATCCGGGTGGTATGCAGCGAGCGCCTGCGCTTTCTGCGCCGAATCGTTGCCGAGATTTGCCTGATAAACCTTGTCTTCCTGGTTAACGACAAAGCTCATTACCCCCGTCTGACCATAGCTTACGGGCCAGGCATCCATCGCAAAGCCATTTTTATCCGACAGAATGCGGAACCGATAGCCGTGATAGCCCATACCAGGCTCCGGCGGGCTAAAGGCGGGACCCAGCGGGCTTGGCGCTTCGCCCGGCGAGATGGGCCAGTACAGGCCGTCTTTTAGCCCTGGCGTGCTGACAATCTTCTGCGCATAGCGGTGGTTCATGGCGTAGTAGCTCCGCTGTGCGTCGACGTAGGCGTGCAGCGCTTCGATAGCCGCGAGTTCGTTGCGGCCGATTTCGCGGGTCAGGATCTCATCAGCCGCTTTCTGCATATCAAATTGCCAGCCCTCTTTTTTCTTCACTACCGGTATGGGGAGTTGCCAGCCGTTATCGCCAACTGACAGATGGGCAATATCGCCGCTGATTTCGGTACGATGGTTTATCTTCCAGTCACGCAGGAATCGAGCCACCGCCTCCGGATCAACCCCTTCAGGTGGCAGATAGTCGCGCCAGTTATCCCCCAGCAGGTCGGCCATCGCGCTCTCATTCTGCTCGCTGATGGCCTTCGTCAGGGCATTGGCCGCCTGCTCAGGTGTGGAGAAAGATTGCTGGGCGAAGGCGAAGGTGGATACCATCAACAACAGCATTCCACCGATCGGTTTCATGTTCATAGCGGCTCCCTTAACGACGGTGGAATTCATGGTGTTCGGTATGGTGTTCGGACAGCTGCTGGCGGAAGCTGGCACGCTGCTCACTGTTCAGCGACGCGTGCTGGCGGCTTTGCAGCCCGCGCTGGTGCTGGGCCTGCCAGCTGGCCGAACGGCTGTCGTTGCCGCTCAGGGCGTTTGCCCGCAGCGGCTGATGCTGAACCTGCGTCGGGCGTCTGGTTTGCGCAAGAGTATTATTCATCTGTTGTGCGTGGGGCCGCGCACTGTCGTAGCCGCGGTAGTTGCTGCGCTGAGAGAGCTGCTTCAGTTGCTGCGCGGACGCTGAATGTTGCGGGAAATGCGCGTCGCCATGCTGTAGCTGTGTGAGCGTTTTGCCCGTCGACTGCTGTACCTGCGCCATCGCGGCCTGCCGCTGGCTATCGCGGTTGACCGGCTGCTGCCGGGTAGCGCTCAACCCGCCCGGCACTGAAGTCTGATGATAGCGGCTGGCAAGCTGGCTATTGGCGTAGGGCACGCCGTTGCGGTAGGCCGGGTTATGCTGCCAGACCTGGTGATTATCGGTACGGTGCTCGCCGGTGATCTTATTGAAGTTATTAACATTAATATTAATGTTATCGCCGTTATGCGAATAACTGCCGTGGTGATCGTCATCACGATCGTGATGATGATCGTCGTCATCGTCCCAGTCGATGTTACTGAACAGCGCATAGGTGGTGGCTACGCCGAGGCTATAGCCAAAGCCTCTGACAAAACTATTGGTAAACTGCTGGCCGGGAGACGGAGGCAGATACACCGGCGGATAGCTGGCATTTGGCCACGTGCCGTAAACGGTGGAAGGGTTGTAGGTAGGGACATAAACCACCTGTGGATCGGCTGGCTCAATTTTAATCACCGTCGGACTAGCCGACGTTGACGTCGCGGCTGTACTGGCGGAGGCTGGCGCAGATTTTTTCACGGTGGTGACGGTCTGCTGCGGGGTGGATTGCAATGTGCCTGTCTGCTGCGCCAGCAGGCGCAGACGCTGCACGGAATCCATCACATCCTTTGGCTGGGCCAGAAAGGCGTCGCCGAGGCTTTGTACCCACGACGGGTTTTCCCCCATCAGCGACATTAACTGCGGAAAGGCGACCAGCGATTTCACGCTGGCATCCCATGGCTGCCCGCTGACCGCCTGAATGGCGGCATCGCCCTGCATTTTAGGGTTGTCCTTTGACCACTGGGCGGCCTGAATCACGCTCGCCGGATAGGTTGAGGCCATCAGAATTTGCGACAGCAGCGCGTCGGGGTAGAGCGCAATGGGCGCGGTCCACTGATCGATCTGCGCGGCGGTATAGGCAGGGGTGGCCACCGGGGCAGGCTGTGCTGCCGGGTCGGGGA
>NZ_QFRV01000019.1:0-63457 GCF_004136805.1 Enterobacter cloacae complex sp. GF14B | reverse complement strand
GACTGGGAGTCGTCAGCCACCTGTCTGAGCGCGGGGCTGTGCGTTGGCATGGTGCCGGTGCATTTTGCGCGCCCGCGCATCGACGCGGGAGAGTGGGTGGCTCTGACGCTGGAAAACCCCTTCCCGGATGCCGCATGCTGTCTGACGTGGCAGCAAAACGACGTCTCGCCCGCCATGGCCTGGCTGCTGGATTATCTGGGAGACAGCGAAACGCTGAACCGGGAGTGGTTGCGGGAACCAGCATAGCTGGCCCCGGAAAGTGATTAACGACGGTAGTCGCGGAACGGACCGTCCGCAACGGAACGGCGTTCTATCAGGCGCGGGTGAACTTCAATGGACTGGGACTGTTCACGCTTGTTGACGATCCTGTCCAGCAGCATGTTGAAGGCCGTTTCACCCAGCGAATCTTTCGGCTGGTGAATGGTGGTCAGCGCCGGGGTAAAGAAGCGGGCGTTGCGCACGTTGTCATAGCCGATCACCGAGATATCCTGGGGGACGCGCAGGCCGAGTTCATCTGCCGCGCATAGCGCGCCCATCGCCATGATGTCGCCGCCGCAGAACACCGCGGTAGGGCGATGCGGCTGGGAGACGATCTGCTGCATGGCGCGATAGCCTGACTCCGGCTCGAAGTCGCCCTGAACAATCCAGTTTTCCGGCACGGTGATCAGCGCCTCTTCCATCGCTTTCATGAAACCGGCCAGACGGCCAGCACCGGTGTTACGCTCCAGAGGACCCGGGATCACGCCAACTTCACGATGACCGCGTTCTACCAGATAACGCCCCGCCATGTAGCCGCCTTCAAAGGCGTTATCAATAACGGAGTCGGTGAAGTCTGCGCGCGCCTCGCCCCAGTCCATGACTACCATCGGAATGTGGCGATACTCTTCCAACATGGAAAGGACCGACTCAGGGTATTCAGAACACATTACCAGCAGGCCGTCGACGCGCTTTTGCGCCATCATTGACAGGTAAGCGCGCTGTTTTTCAATGTTGTTCCACGCATTGCCCAGAATCAGGGTATAGCCTTTCTGGAAGCAGTTTTTTTCAACGGCTTCGATGATTTCAGCAAAATAGGCCGCTTCACTGCTGGTGGCCAGCAGGCCAATCGATTTGGTGTGATTAACCTTCAGGCTGCGGGCGACGGCACTTGGCGAGTAGTGCAGTTCTTTGATTGCCGCCCAGACGGCATTACGCGTCTCTTCAGCGACGAAACGCGTTTTGTTAATAACATGTGATACGGTTGTAGTGGAAACGTTTGCGCGTTTTGCTACGTCTTTAATTGTTGCCATTAAATGTCACTCCAGACCATATCCTAAGCTCCTGAAAAAATTGAAGGTAAACGTTTGCCTTCTCTCACCCTTATTACGCAAACATGAGTTGCGACACGCCGGGAAAACGACACAGGACGTCAGGAGGGGGTCAGTGGCCGGTACGCTAATAAATTTAGCGTGGAATTTTGTCCTATCTTGATGAAAAGGGGAAGAGGTAAAGTGGATATCCGTTTAAATCCTGGAAGATTTTTGACCTGAACTGTGTAAAAATGAGCAAGCTCACTTTTCGTAGGGTGAATAAAAGGAGAAAAATTGATGAGTACCGATCTGAAGTTTTCGCTGTTTACCACCATTGTTGTTCTTGCTCTGATTGTTGCCGGTGGTTTAACCGCTGCACTGCACTGATTCAGGCGGAGGGAGAACCTTCTCCCTCTCTTGCCGCTATTGTTACCTCTCCGGCAAAAATCTTTTGCCAAAATGTTAACTTCTCATTTTTTGTGATTGATGTCATGCTTTTGACTTCTTAGTTCTGTGCCGGGTTATGGCACGGTATCCGGAGCCTCTTCATGAAAATCAATTTTCCCCTGCTGGCCCTGGCGATTGGCGCCTTTGGGATTGGCACCACTGAATTCTCCCCGATGGGGTTATTGCCTGTTATCGCCCGGGGGGTAGACGTCTCTATCCCTGCGGCCGGTATGTTAATTAGCGCCTACGCGATCGGCGTGATGGTGGGCGCGCCGCTGATGACGCTGCTGCTTTCGCACCGTGCGCGCCGCAACGCGCTGATTTTCCTGATGGCGATTTTCACTCTCGGCAATGTGTTTTCCGCGATTTCGCCCGATTACACCACTCTGATGCTTTCGCGCATTCTTACCAGCCTCAACCATGGCGCCTTCTTCGGACTGGGCTCGGTTGTTGCTGCCAGCGTGGTGCCAAAACATAAGCAGGCCAGCGCGGTAGCCACTATGTTTATGGGCCTCACCATCGCTAATATCGGCGGCGTTCCCGCCGCCACCTGGCTGGGAGAAGCCATCGGCTGGCGTATGTCTTTCCTCGCAACCGCCGGACTGGGCGTGGTCGCGATGGTTGCGCTGTTCTTCTCACTGCCGAAAGGAAGTGCTGGAGAACGTCCGGAAGTACGTAAAGAGCTGGCGGTGCTGATGCGTCCTCAGGTGTTGTCCGCGCTGCTCACCACGGTGCTGGGGGCCGGGGCGATGTTTACGCTCTACACCTATATCTCCCCGGTGCTGCACGACATAACCCACGCAACGCCACTCTTTGTTACCGCGATGCTGGTGCTGATTGGTGTCGGGTTCTCGATTGGCAACTATCTCGGCGGGAAATTTGCCGACCGCTCCGTGAGTGGGACGCTGAAAGGTTTTTTAACGCTGCTGATTGTCATCATGGTGGCGATTCCGTGGCTGGCGCGTAACGAAGTGGGTGCCGCGATTGCCATGGTGGTGTGGGGCGCCGCAACCTTTGCCGTGGTGCCACCGTTGCAGATGCGCGTAATGCGCGTTGCACACGAAGCGCCGGGGCTCTCTTCATCGGTGAATATCGGTGCGTTTAACCTGGGCAATGCGCTGGGGGCCGCAGCGGGCGGGGCGGTGATCTCCGGTGGTTTGGGTTATAGCTTTGTGCCGGTGATGGGGGCGATCATTGCCGCACTCGGCCTGCTGCTGGTGATAATGTCTGGTCGTAAACAGCCTCAAGCGGTGTGTACGGCGGAATAAACAAAAACGCAGAAGGGCTGCCCCTTCTGCGTGTCTCTTACGCGGCGAAGTTCTTCGCAACAAATTCCCAGTTAACCAGTGCCCAGAAGTGTTCCAGGTAGTTCGGGCGCGCATTACGGTAATCAATGTAATAGGCGTGTTCCCATACGTCCACGGTCATCAGCGGCGTGGCGCTGGTGGTCAGAGGGGTACCCGCATTAGAAGTGGAAACGATAGCCAGTTTGCCATCAGCCTCTTTTACCAGCCAGGTCCAGCCGGAGCCAAAGTTTTTAACGGCTGCGTCAGTAAACTTCGCTTTAAAATCCGCGAAACTGCCGAACGCGGCGTTAATCGCTGCCGCCAGCTCACCGTCAGGTTCTCCGCCTGCATTCGGGGCCAGGCAGTGCCAGTAGAAGGTGTGGTTCCACACCTGTGCGGCGTTGTTGAATACGCCGCCGTCTGAACTGCGCACGATCTCTTCCAGCGTTTTGCCTTCAAAATCGGTGCCCTTGATCAGGTTATTCAGGTTGGTGACATAGGTCTGGTGATGCTTGCCGTAATGGTACTCCAGGGTTTCCGCGGAAATATGCGGGGCCAGGGCGTCTTTTGCATACGGTAGTGCAGGTAATTCGAACGACATTGCTTCTCTCCTTATAGTTTTATACGTTGCCAATAACCCTACAGACAACAAGGACAGAATAGCAAATTGAAAGGGTATGCAAAAGAGGAACTTACCCTGCCACAGAGGCGGCAGGGCAGGGGCTAGCGGATGGTTTTTGGCGTCATCACGCGGCGCGCACCCACATAGTGGCGCACCCAGTAATCTTCGCTGAGAGAGGTGATCTGAATGTCCTGACCGCTGCGCGGTGACTGGATAAATTTACCGTTACCCACATACACCCCAACGTGATCGGCCGTACCGCGTCCCTGGGTGCGGAAGAACACCAGGTCGCCATTTTGCAGTTCGCCACGGTTTACAGGGGCGGCGTCGCGCAGATGGTACATCTCATTGGCGGTGCGTGGAATGCGAAACTTCACCAGATCTTTATAGGCATAATAAACCAGCCCACTACAGTCAAAACCGGTGCGCGGAGAGGTGCCACCCCAGCGATACGGCTTACCTATTTGCCCCATCAGTTTGTTCATCGCCGTTTTTTGCGCTTTCTGCATGCGCGCTTTATGCACGTCAGCCAGCTTCGTCACTTTTGCGCATTTCGTTTTATGGCCTTTGCGCACGGTGCATTTTTCATTCACCAGGCTGGCGGTTGTGCGGGTGGTTTTGTGCGTGCCGGAGCGGAGAGTTTTGGTTTTACTGGAGGCGGTCTTTTTGGTCTGAGCGGTGATTTTCTTCTTAACTGTTTTGCTGGTGGTTTTTTTCTTACGTTCTGTGGATTTTGCCAGATGCGTTTTTTGTACAGCAGAATGCCGCGCCTGTTCAGAGGCGTTCGCCGCTGGCGTAAATGAGAGTGTGGTAAACAGTAAAGCACAGAGCGTCATCGAGATTTTAGTTATCCGCGCCACTGGGCAGTCCCCTGATAAATGCAGGCCACAATGCATACCCGCGTGAGATTTACAAAACCTGTCGATTCTAATCCATAAAATCAGAAGAAGTTAATAGCATTTTTCATTCAAAAATTATGTTTCGTTAGCAAGTGCAAAAAAATTCACCATTATGACGCACTCCTGTTCGCTCCTTAAGCAAAACCGCACCCCGTCTGGCGATAAACGACATTAGCAATGCAACTTTATGCGATAAGCGATAAAATAATTAGACGTGACAAAAATGTTATTTTCCGATGTCGGCCTGACCCGCTACAATGTCAGACTGATGCCGTAACAGAAGTTAAAGGAAGCAAGACATGAGCACCACTATTGAAAAAATTCAGCGCCAGATCGCTGAAAACCCGATTCTCCTGTACATGAAAGGTTCTCCGAAGCTGCCAAGCTGCGGCTTCTCCGCGCAAGCGGTTCAGGCGCTGTCCGCCTGTGGTGAGCGTTTTGCTTACGTTGATATCCTGCAAAACCCGGACATTCGCGCTGAATTGCCAAAATACGCAAACTGGCCGACCTTCCCACAGCTGTGGGTTGATGGTGAACTGGTTGGCGGATGCGACATCCTGATTGAAATGTATCAGCGCGGCGAACTGCAACAGCTGATCAAAGAGACTGCGGCGAAGTATAAAACCGAAGAGCCGGACGCAGAATAAGTTTTCTGCGGATATAAAAAAGCGACCACATTATGTTGGTCGCTTTTTTTTTGTCCTGGGGGGCTGTTGATAACCCAACCTACGATTGAAGATCGGCCTCGTCGCCCATCGGCAGCGGCCAGCCGCCCAGACGTTTCCAGCGGTTGACGATCTCACAGAACAGCTCCGCCGTACGCTCGGTGTCGTATAACGCGGAATGCGCCTGGGTACCGTCAAACGCAATACCCGCCGTGATGCAGGCTTTCGAGAGCACGGTTTGCCCCAGCGCCAGGCCGCTCAGCGCGGCGGTGTCGAAGGTCACAAACGGATGAAATGGATTGCGCTTTAGCGAGGCGCGCTCGGCGGCAGCCATGGTGAAGCTGTGATCGAACGTAGCGTTGTGGGCTACCATGATGGCGCGGCTACAGTCATTCTCTTTCATGCCTTTGCGCACCATTTTGAAAATGGCGTGCAGCGCCTCGTATTCGCTTACCGCCCCGCGCAGCGGGTTTGTCGGATCGATACCGTTAAAGGCCAGCGCCTCTGGCTGTAAGTTTGCCCCTTCAAAGGGTTCAACGTGGAAATGCAGCGTGGTGTCCGGTACAAGCCAGCCCTGTTCATCCATCTTCAGCGTGATGGCGGCAATCTCAAGCAGCGCATCGGTTTTAGCGTTAAATCCGGCTGTTTCAACATCAATGACAACGGGATAAAAACCACGAAAACGGTCGCACAGACCGGTAAATTGAGCGTTATCGGACATCAGGGTCTCTTACAAGGGGGAAAAAGCAGTGCGCATTATGGCAAATTTTGAGAGGGGATGCAGCAAAACAACGGGCGCATAGTGCGCCCTGCGGGATCAATTGCCCAGACCGCGACCAGCGTCTTTGGCTTCAATCAGTTCGATTTTATAACCGTCCGGATCTTCCACAAACGCAATGACGGTGGTACCGCCTTTAACCGGACCGGCTTCACGGGTGACGTTACCGCCATTGCTGCGGATACGTTCGCAGGCTTCGGCGGCGTTATCCACTTCCAGCGCGATGTGTCCGTAAGCCGTACCCAGCTCATAGCTGTCCACGCCCCAGTTGTAGGTCAGCTCGATGACCGCTTCATCAGATTCCGGGCCGTAACCGACAAACGCCAGAGAGTATTTATATTCCGGATTTTCGCTGGTGCGCAGCAGCTTCATGCCCAGAACGTTAGTGTAGAAATCGATGGAACGTTGCAGGTCGCCAACGCGCAGCATGGTGTGAAGTAGGCGCATAATTTCCTCATTAACCAGTGGAATGGATTATCTTTTTGAACAGAAACGATGTTTTAGTATAGCGGCGAAAGGTCGCCGCTATCAATGTACAAAGCGGGATTACAGTGAAGGGTAGTCGGTATAACCTTCCGCGCCGCCGCCATAGAAACTTTCAGGGCGCTGCGGGTTCAGTTCGGCTTTCTTCTGCAAACGGGCAACCAGATCCGGGTTAGCAATGTAGTCACGGCCAAAGGCCACGGCGTCGATCAGGCCTTTCCCGATCAGATCTTCAGCTTTCTCTGCCGTATACGCGCCCGCCCCGATAATCACGCCGTGGAAGCGCTCGCGCACTTTCTGGCGGAAGGCTTCACTATAAGGCTTGCCGCCTGCCCAGTCCGGCTCGGACATGTGCAGATAGGCGATACCACGTTTCGCCAGCTCTTCAATCAGATACAGCGCGTCTGCTTCTTCGTTCGGACCGTTGTCGACGTTCTGGAAAGTACCGATCGGGGAGACACGAATACCAATGCGGTCTGCGCTCCACTCATTACAGACAGCATCCACCACTTCAAGCACCAGACGCGCGCGGTTTTCAACGCTGCCGCCGTACTGGTCGGTACGCTGGTTGGAAGAAGGGGACAGGAACTGATGCAGCAGGTAACCGTGCGCAGAGTGCAGCTCAACCAGGTCGAAGCCCGCTTCACGAGCGTTGGCGACGGCCTGACGGAAATCATTCACAATACCCGGGATCTCGTCTAGCTCCAGCGCGCGTGGCGTGGTGGTGTCAACGCGGATCGCATTACCGTTTTCATCGCGCAGGGAAGTGCGGGTATTGGCGTTCAGGGCAGAAGCAGAAACCGGCGCCTGACCGCCAGGCTGGATGCTGCTGTGTGAGATACGACCGGTGTGCCACAGCTGAACCGCAATACGGCCATCTTCAGCATGAACACCTGCGGTGATTTTTTTCCACGCGGCGATCTGTTCCGGGCTGTGCAGACCCGGCGCACCGGCGTAGCCTTTTGCCTGGGCAGAAATCTGCGTGGCTTCGGAAATAATCAGGCCCGCGCTGGCGCGCTGACGATAATACTCACCCATCAATGGCGTTGGGATATCGCCCGGCTCGATGCTGCGCAGACGGGTGAGTGGGGCCATAAACACGCGGTTTGGGGCAGTAACGGCACCCACTTTCAGTGGGGTAAACAGCTTTTCAGCGGACATAATGGCTCCTGAGTAGACCAGTCGACTAGTAAAAGGGTAAATAAAAACGCCGGCTACACGCCAGGCGCGGTTATACAGTTTTTCACGTGCGCCAGCGCGCTTTCGAGCGGCACGGCGCTGCGAGACATTTTTGCTTGCAGGTTGGCGCCTAACCAGAGGGAATAGAGCACCTGTGCCTGCGTGAGCGGATCGCCGGAGAAGGAGAGCGTTTTTTCATTGCGCCCGCTCTCCAGCGCCTGAGCCAGCAGGGCAATCACGCCGCTGGCCCCTTTATCCATGGCGGTGCGCATATCTTCGGAGAGATCGCACACTTCGGCAGACAGTTTTACCGTCAGGCAGCCGCTGATGATGCCCTGCTGACAGAACTGCGTCAGCGTTTCCTGATAGTAGTTCAGAACACGATCCCGGTAGTCACCTTCACCGCTGGCGAAGTGGGCTGCCAGGCGCTGATGGTAGCTGGCGTAGTGCCGCTCCAGCATGGCAACGCCGAACGCCTCTTTGGAACGAAAATAGTGATAAAACGATCCCTTAGGTACTTCAGCGGTTTTTAACAACTCGCTAAGCCCCATCCCGGTAAACCCGCGATGCATGCAAAGGCGCTCGCCGGTAGCCAGCAAATGTTCTCGTGTATCGTGTTCAGTGTGTCTGCTCATGCCCTTACTCTAATAGACCGTTCGGTCTAATGCAAGCCCGCTTGGCGACGACACTGTGACAGAATATCCAGCTGCGGCTGATAAACCGCTGATTTCACGTCCATCATGCCCAGAACGGTGGCGAATAAATTGTCCTGTGAAACCGCCTCTTTTGCGGCATGGTCACGCAGGCAATCCGTGTTTACGCCGAAGTTTTTCGCATAATCCGGGGAGAGCCAGAACATAAAAGGAATATGCGTTTGCTGCTCCGGGGCCAGCATATACGGCGTACCGTGCAGGTAAATTCCGCTTTCGCCCAGCGATTCACCGTGATCGGAGAGGTAAATGAGCGCCGTGTTCATGTTGGCCTGCCGGGCTTTCAGTGCGTCGATGGTTCGGCTGACGACGCTGTCGGTATACAGAATCGTGTTGTCATAGGTATTGATCAGCGACTGATGATCGCAATCCTGAATTTCATTGGTATCGCAGGTTGGGGTGAACTTGCGGAAGCTGTCCGGGTAGCGTTTGTAATAGGCCGGACCGTGGCTGCCCATCAGGTGAATAACCAGAACCGTATCCTGCTTTATTCCATCCAGCACGTTGTCCAGGCGGTACAGGTTAACGTCGTCGATACAGGATTTGTCCTTACAGAACTGATCCAGTTTCCACTGGGTCATGTCCGTGTGCGGCACGCGGTCGCAGGCGCCTTTACATCCGCCGTCGTTGTCGCGCCACAGCAGGTTGAACCCGGCGTGGTTAAGCACATCAAGCAGACCTTCCTGATGATGGGCGAGGTCCGCGTCATATTTTTTCCGCGTCATGCCGGAGAACATGCAGGGGACGGAAACAGCGGTTTCCGTGCCACAGGAGGAGGCCCGCGGGAAGTTGATGACATCCTGCTTTTTCAGCTCGGGGTTGGTTTCACGCGGGTAACCATTTAACGAGTAGTTTGCAGCGCGGGAGGCTTCGCCCACCACCACAACCAGCACGGTTTTCTTGCGTTGGCTGGCAATCAGCGCGCCTTTATGAGCATCTTCGCCAATGCGGACCAGCGTCTGGTCGCCGGCAAACCAGCGCATTTTGCTGTATTTCACCACGGCGCTCACGTAATTCGCCGGGGTGACCATTTTTACGATGCTTTTGTTATTGCGGAACAGCGAAGCATAGTCTTTATAGAACACTGACGCGACCAGGATGATCACCAGCAGCGCACCCAGCATAGCGGCGAGGCGCGTCAGGAGGGCATACCACCATTTTCCGGTGCGAATGCGCGTCAGGGCTAACACAACAGATGGAACCAGACCCGCTACGACCAGCCACAGGATCATCTGCGGCGTCACCAGGGCTGTCGCTTCCTGAGAATTAGTCTCGAACACGTTCACAATCATGTTCTGATCGATAACCGCGCCATAGGTATACATAAACCAGGTCGCGGCGGCGCATCCCAGGGTCAGGACAATCAGGAGCGGCTTACGAATATAGGGGATATTTAACAGGCTGAAGACAATCACCCAGCCGCAGAACAGTACCAGCGGCACGCTGGCAGCAAACAGGACATCGTGCAGATGCGCAGGCGCAATAATTGACCAGCTGCGCTGGATAAACAGTGCATTCAGTACGGTAAAGAAAAATGCACAGCCCAGAGTAAATTTTATATCGTTACAGTGTAACTTTTTTGCGAACCACATGATAAGCAGACCATTCGTTATATCAATGCGGCGAGTATAAGAAGGGAAGATTAGCGAAACCTTAATGTCCTGTTTGTGGCAGACATCCTTGCATGCAAGCCATTTAGGGTCTTCACTGTAGGGAATAATGACGTTCTGGAGGTAGGTGTGGCAGAGCAACTGGAATTTTTCCCTGTCCAGAGCCCGTGCCGGGGTATTTGCCAGGTTGATGAACGAGGATACTGTCGTGGCTGCATGCGCACGCGCGATGAACGTTTTAACTGGCAAAATTTCAGCGACGCGCAAAAGCAGGAGGTCTTACGGCTTTGCCGACAGCGTCTGCTGCGTAAAATTCGTGCAAACAAAGCGGTTGAACCCGAAGAACCTCAGCAACCTTCACTGTTTTAGCAGGGTAATTGCGTATACTGGTGACATGACTTCCTTGAGGAAAATGTTATGGTTCAGCGTATTACCCTTGCCCCACAGGGCCCGGAATTCTCCCGATTTGTTATGGGCTACTGGCGTCTTATGGACTGGAATATGTCTCCGGTCCAGCTGGCGGACTTTATAGAAGAGCATCTCGATCTTGGGATCACCACCGTCGATCACGCTGATATTTATGGCGGCTATCAGTGCGAGGCCGCCTTTGGCGAAGCGCTGAAGCGAGCGCCAGCGCTGCGTGAACGTATGGAGATTGTGACCAAATGCGGTATTGCCACCACAGCAAAACCGGAGCATGCGCTTGGACATTACATCACTGACAGCGCGCATATCGTTAAAAGCGCCGAGCAGTCACTGGTCAACCTGGCCACCGATCGTATCGACCTGCTGCTGATCCACCGTCCCGATCCGTTGATGGATGCGGATGAGGTCGCGGAAGCCTTCCTGACGCTGCACCAGAGCGGCAAAGTGCGCCATTTTGGCGTGTCTAACTTCACCCCGGCACAGTTTGCGCTATTGCAGTCTCGCCTGCCGTTTACGCTGGCGACGAATCAGGTGGAGATCTCGCCTGTTCATCAGCCGCTGCTGCTGGATGGCACGCTCGACCAACTGCAACAGCTGCGCATCCGTCCAATGGCATGGTCTTGCCTGGGAGGCGGCCGTCTGTTTAACGATGAGGCATTCCAGCCGCTGCGTAACGAGCTTGAAACGGTGGCGCGCGAACTGAATGCGGAGAGTATCGAGCAGGTGGTTTACGCCTGGATCCTGCGCCTGCCGTCTAAACCGCTGCCAATTATTGGCTCCGGCAAAATTGAGCGTGTCCGCGCTGCGCTTGTAGCTGAGGAGCTGGATATGACGCGTCAGCAGTGGTTCCGCATTCGTAAGGCGGCGCTGGGCTACGACGTACCCTGAGCACGCCTGAACCTGACTTTCCGGTGAAATCTGCGCCTCTGGTATAGACTTAAGGTGCAAAAAATAACCCGTGGAGGTCATATGAAGCGTTTTGCTCTGGCAATGGTCACGCTGGTTGTTTGCGCAGGGGCGCAGGCAGCCAGCGAGGACGTTGAAATGAATCTCGTCACTTCTCAGGGGGTAGGTCAGTCCATCGGGACGGTGAAAATCACCGAAACCGATAAAGGGCTGGAATTTGCTCCCGATCTCAAGGCTCTTCCACCCGGCGAACATGGTTTTCACGTTCATGCCAAAGGCAGCTGTCAACCCGCGATGAAAGAGGGGAAACCAACCGCTGCGGAGGCCGCAGGGGGGCATCTCGACCCGCAGAACTCCGGTAAGCATGAAGGCCCGGAAGGGATGGGGCATCTCGGCGATCTGCCGGTGCTGGTGGTGAATAACGACGGTAAAGCCACCGATCCCGTTGTGGCGCCACGACTCAAAAAGCTTGAAGAGGTCAAAGGCAAGGCGCTGATGGTCCACGTGGGCGGCGATAACATGTCCGATCAACCTAAACCGCTTGGCGGTGGCGGGGCGCGTTATGCCTGCGGGGTGATCTGATCGCCAATCGTTCCGGGTGGCGGCGCCTGTTCAAGCTGTGACAGGGAGCAGTGCAGCCGCCAGATAATGGACGCCAGATCGCGGGCCGCAGGCTGATGATGGTGCGCCAGCGCGTCGCAAATACGCTGAAGCTCGGCGAGCGTGACGCTCAGGGGGCGCTGCTGCACCCCGCGCTCGCTCATCACATCGCGGAGCATGGAAATACAGTTATCACGGACCTGCGACAGCGGATCGGAACGCGTCTCCCAGGCGCGCAGCTGCCACACCACGTGCGAACAGTTTAGCAGCACCACGCCCCAGCGCAGTAGCCAGCGACGGGAGAGTGAATCCTGGCTGTTGTTCAGCTGGCTGACATGATGGTAAACCAGCGATTCATACTCGCTTTCGCGCAGATGCGGCCTGCGGCTCAGCTGATCGACAAAACCCCTGCGCAACTCCCGAATATGCCTGCGGCTTTTACGCGCGTCCGAGCCCGGGCGTAGCACGGCGAAAGCCAGCCACGCCAGCCCCACGCCGAGGATCTTCGCCAGGTTGTCGTTGAGAAAATCAGCGTAATCGTAAACCGGTGGATTCGTTACAGAGATAAATGAGCCCATAAAAACAATTAACTGACCCCACAGACCGGCCAGTTTAGGCATTTGCAGTTTGAGCAACTGCATGGTGGTTAATAGCGGGAAGAGAAACAGCAGAAATTGCCAGAGGTCGGTTATCTGCACCATCAAACCAAATTTCACCACGAAGCTGAACAGCGACAGCAGCACCAGCGTACGCAGCAGAAGCGTCAGGGAGTTAAAGGGGGAAGCGGCGACGGAATAGAGCACGCAGCTGATTGCCGCAAGCGTCAGGGCCGCACTGCCCGCATCCCATTGCGTGGTGATGGCCCATGCGCCTACAGCCGTCAACGCGCAAAACGTACGAAAACCGCTCCATAGCGCCTCCATTGCGTCGGTATGCCGCGCCAGAGCAGGACTACCGGGAACGGAAAATTCGGTGACGAGCGTGGCATTCTCGACGGCTTTTAACCAGCGGCTGCTGCGCAGATACAGGCGGCAGAAATAGTTTAGACGCTGCCAGAAGGCGCGATGCCGGTAGTCATATTCATCCGCTGGGGCGAGCGGCGCGATAATGCGGGCCACGGTATAAATATCGGCATCCGAACGCGCAAGGGTAGCGAGCAGCGCCTCGATAATCTCCCGGGTATGGGCTGGGGGGGTAGGCCAGTTCAGCAACATCCGACGAAGGCTCGAGATCGCGCTCGTCATCCGCAATTGCTGGTGCAGTAAATAGTTCAGAAGCGTGTTCTGGCGACGAAAACGGTAGTGGCTCCAGAAAGCCTGGATGCGCAACAGGTTCATGGTCAGGATCTGGCCGATGACCTTTTCGTGCGCGAGGCGGATGTCATCGCTGCTGTCAGGCTGCCAGAGCAGGCTGGCATGTTCCAGCAAACGTGCGTGCATCGTTTTAAGTGCGGTGATAAGCGTAGTGCCATCTGAGGTACTGGGCAGGATCATCATCATGACGCCCCCGCACAGAATGCCGACCATCACTTCACACACGCGTGCCTGGGCGATATCCCACAGCTCAGTGGTATCCAGCACGTTGACGACCGGAAAGGCGATAATGGCCGCGGTGTAACCCGCCAGTTGAAACGCATAGGCAACGTTATTGGTAAAATGAGCGCAGGCCCAGGTACACAGCCCCAGCCATGCCGACATGCTTAACAAAAAGAGCCAGGGATCGTTCAGAGTATGGCCGGCAAGAAGCAGTGCGGCGGTTGCCCCCAGCAGGCTACCCGCCACGCGCCCGAGGCTTTTACTGATAACGCCCCCGACGGTAGGGAAGCTGACGACCGCCGCAGAGGTCATCGCCCAGTAAGGCTCATCCAGATTCAGATAATAGGCAACCGTAAGCGCAAGGCACATGGCGATGCCGTTACGCAGCGCGTAACGCCACTGCGGCCGTGTCGCTTTTATCCACGGCGTATTGCGCCAGGAGAGAGCTCCCAGGTTCATCATCGCGATCCGATGGCGACAGTGCAGGTTGTGCCAGAGACCAGGGTAATGTCTTTCGGCAGTTGATCAAACTCGACGCGAACAGGCACCCGCTGAGCCAGACGCACCCACGGTACGTTGGGTTTGATGTCGGGCACCAGGCCAGAATCGGTTTCCACGCTCTGATCGTAAATTGCCCGACCTATGCTGCTAACGTGACCCTGTAACGTTTCTGCGCCGCTGTAAAGCGTGATTCGGGCAGGCGCTCCCTCGCGGATATGGCGCAGCTTGGTCTCTTCAAAATAACCTACAACATAGAAAGAGCGGCTGTCGACCAGGGCAAAGACCGGCTGGCCTGTGGTGGCGTAATCCCCCACACGGGTCGACAGGCTCGTGATCCATCCATCCACCGGAGCTTTGACAACGGTCTGGGTCAGTTGCCACTCGGCCTGTTTCAGCGTTGCCTCTGCAACCTTCAGGTTGGCCTGCATGGCTTTTACATTGATATTGGCGGTATCGAGATCTTCCGCAGAGATGTAATTCCTCGACAGATGTCGGCGACGTTCGGCTTCGTTATTGGCTTTTGCCAGATCGGATTGAGCTTTTGCGAGCTGCGCCTGGGCATTGAGCACCGCAATGTGAAAAGGGGTCTCGTCGATGCGGAATAACACATCACCCGCATGAACGAACTGGTTGTCCTTCACCAGCAGCGCGCTGATACTGCCGGACACTTGTGGCGTGATGCTGACCTGTTCCGCGCGGATCTTGCCGTCACGCGTCCAGGGCGACTGCATGTAATAATTCCAGAGCCACCAGCCGGCGATAAGCGCCAGCGCTAAGACGAAAAGAGTGGAAAAATATTTTAACGTTTTCAATGCTATTCTCACCACACGGTTAACACGGCAAGGCCAAGACAGACGGAGAGGGTAAACAGGGAGAGATCCATTAACATCGGGTGCCAGATTTCACCGGAATACATCCAGTCGCGCAGCAGACGATGCGCAATGAGCCAGATCACAAAACCGACCATCACGGCTTTAAACAGTGGCGGAAAGTAGACCGATGCGCCAACAATCAGATCCTGGAGGGGCAACCCTGCGGAGAAGGAAAACAACGTCACAAGCAGCGATCCTTTGCGGTGGAATGAGGGCCACAATGGCAGATTTCAATGCGATGGCGCATTACCGTTCAGTGTAAATCATCCTTTAAGGAATGATGAATACCGTGATTGCATTTGTTTTGGCAATACAAATACTGCAAACTATTCTAAAATCACTATAATCACTTAGCAAGCTAATTATAAGGAGATGAAATTGGAATCGCCATTAGGTTCTGATCTGGCAAGGTTGGTACGCATCTGGCGTGCTCTGATTGACCATCGCCTGAAACCTCTGGAACTCACACAGACGCACTGGGTTACGCTGCACAACATCCATCAGCTTCCGCCCGATCAGTCACAGATCCAACTGGCAAAAGCGATTGGTATTGAACAGCCTTCCCTGGTGCGTACCCTTGACCAGCTGGAAGAGAAGGGACTCATCTCCCGACAAACCTGCGCCAGCGACCGTCGCGCCAAGCGGATCAAATTGACGGAAAAAGCGGCCCCGATTATTACTGAGATGGAAACCGTCATCAGTAAAACGCGAGGGGAGATCCTGGCCGGTATTTCACCCGCTGAGCTGGAGATGCTGATCGGACTCATCGCCCGTCTTGAGCAAAACATCCACGATTTACAGTCGCGCGACTGACGTTGTTCACTGGCCTTGCTCGTGCAAGGCCTTTGTCATGTTCTGAACACCACCACCCGGTTGCGGCCCGTCTCTTTTGCCTCGTACATGGCTTTATCCGCGCTTTCCACACAGGTTTCAGCGCTGGTTTCCGGCGATGTTGCGGTGAATACTCCCATACTAATGGTAATCGGTTCCGGAAGCTGCCCACCGCTGCTGGCCTTGTCAAACCCGCTCAACTTGAGGCGAATACGTTCGGCAACCTGATGCGCGACATCGGACGGTGTATTTGTCAGCATGAGCACAAACTCTTCGCCGCCGATCCGCGCCGCGATATCCTGCGGTCGCACCGAATCGGTCAACAGGTTTGAGACAAACTGTAAAACCCTATCCCCCTGCAAATGACCGTAGCAGTCGTTAATGCGTTTAAAACGGTCAAGATCGCTCACGACCACCGATACCGGATGTGTCACCGTGGCCGTGTTTAGCGCGTGATTTAATGAATCATAGAAATAGCTGCGATTATAAAGACGGGTGAGGGGGTCGCGGATGGAATTTTGATAAGACTGCTGATATTTTACATGCGAGTCACGATACAAATTAAATACGTCGGAAAGTAAGATGAAAATAATCATTAACGTAGCGACAGTTTCGAATAACCGTGCCCGGTACCATGAAATATCTTCAGCGTGTCCGCCTAACAATAGCATGAGCAGAGTGACGATATAACAGACACATAAAAAATTGCCGCCGACCCAAAACAAATTCCTCACGCGGGTAATGGCCAACAGGGTGATTAACGTTACTACCCACAGAACGATCAAAATGATATTGATCGCCTGGCTCCAGAGAACCATAAACTGTCGGGTTTCATTATCCACCAGGTCCAGTGTGAGCAGGGTTGAATGGCTGGAATAGAACAATGCCAGCCCAAGCATACAGCCCGTAAAGAGCGAGGCGCCGACAACGATACCAACATGGGCGCTTCGTGAGAGCGCAGAATTGCGCAGGGTATACAGTAATGCTGCGACGATCATCAGCACCGCCATTAAAAAGTGGCGGAACATGTAGAAAATCATGGCGTCGTTATAGTTCGCTTCGTTGAACTGATAGAGATCAAGCCAGGCCGGGAAGCTGGCCAGTGTCCCCACCATCAGTAACGCCGAACCGGCAAAGGCCAGGGCAATGGGAACAAGATATAATCGCCTTTTGTCGCACCAGTATTTCATTGCCATAAAACAGGCAATAAACAGATGGAACACCAGAAGAAATATCGTCAGCGTAGGGAAAAACAAAGGTGAAAACGAAGGAACCCATTCAACAAGTTTTATAAAAAAACCTTGTAATACGGCAATGATAACAATGCACCCAAGCGCGAAGGCCACAAAGCGGTTCTTTACAAATCGACAGATCGCAAGCATAGAGAATTTAAAAATTAAAAAAGGAAAAAGAGATTGCGAAGAGTCTAAGCGAGGGAAATAAAAAATACTTTGCGCACGGACAAGAACGGGTGAAATGAATAATTCACCATGTGAATATATTGTGCCAATATATTATTGGAAATGATGATTTTGGTAAATGGATGCGGTCTGAAAGACCACATCCATCAGGATATTAACGCGGGGAGACGGTGACCTGGCTGCCGTTGCTTGCAAGAACAACACGCTGGCCAGCAGAGAAGCGGGTGTTACCCTGTTTCTGCACAACCATAATAGTGCTGCCATCGTCTTTGCGGATTTCCAGCTCAACGCCCTGAGTTTTGTTCATCGCACCCTGAACGCCCTGACCCGCTACGCCGCCTGCAACTGCGCCCGCTGCGGTCGCCAGAGAACGTCCGGTGCCGCCGCCAATGGTATTACCCAGGAAACCACCCAGCACAGCACCGCCGATTGCGCCCACCACGTTCGTGTCATCGCCACCCTGAATCTGAACAGGACGGGCATTAACGATAGTACCGTATGTCACGTTCTGTACCTGTTTAGCTTCAGAAGCACTATATACGTCGCCGGAGAGTGAACTGTCATTCACACAACCCGCCAGTGTTAAACCAATCAGCGAAACGCCCAGTACACGTAAAATCATTTGACTCTCCTGTTCACCAAAAAACGCCCGGTTGGGGCATCCGTTATGGCTAAATTATATGGCATTCCTGACCACAGTTCATATCTTTGCATGCCGAATAAATAAATTTTACCTGAACAGGGCTTAACGGGACATAAACAAACATCGCCTGTGCTACAGGTCTGAGATTGTTAAAAATTATTATCACCGCATAGCAAAGCCGCGTTATTTATGATGGAGTGTTTGCACTTAGCCCATGTAACGTAAGGAAAGCGCATGAAATCGGGTCGCTATATCGGTGTGATGTCTGGTACCAGTCTTGACGGTGTGGATGTCGTTCTGGCCGCCATTGATGAAAACATGGTGGCGCAGCAGGCAAGCCTGACCTGGCCAATTCCGGTCTCGTTAAAAGAAGAGATCCTGAACATCTGCCAGGGGCAACAGCTGACGCTTTCCCAACTGGGCCAACTGGATGTGCGTCTGGGGGCGCTGTTTGCTGATGCGGTACTGGCCCTGATGCAGCAGGAAAGACTCCACCCGCAGGACATCGTGGCAATAGGCTGCCATGGGCAGACCGTCTGGCATGAACCTGTCGGCGAGGCGCCGCACACGATGCAAATTGGCGATAACAACCAGATTGTGGCAAAAACCGGCGTAACGGTGGTGGGTGATTTCCGTCGTCGCGATATGGCCCTCGGCGGGCAGGGGGCGCCGCTGGTTCCGGCATTTCATCAGGCGCTGCTGGCGCACCCGGTAGAGCGCAGGATGGTCCTGAACATCGGCGGGATCGCCAACCTGTCGATGCTTATTCCCGGGCAGCCCGTGCGGGGGTACGATACCGGACCCGGTAATATGCTGATGGATGCCTGGATTTGGCGTCAGAGCGGTAAAGCCTATGACAAAGACGCGCAGTGGGCCAGCCAGGGGAAAGTGATCCTTCCCTTGCTGCAAACCCTGTTAAGCGATCCTTTCTTTGCTCTGCCTGCGCCAAAAAGCACGGGGCGGGAATATTTCAACTACGGCTGGCTTGAACGTCAGCTGGCGCGCTTCCCCGGCCTTGCGCCTCAGGATGTTCAGGCTACGCTGACGGAGCTCACCGCGGTGTCGATCTCTGAACAGGTGTTGCTGAGCGGCGGGTGTGAGCGCTTGCTGGTATGCGGAGGCGGAAGCCGAAACCCTCTGGTGATGGCACGCCTTGCCGCCTTGCTGCCGGGCACCGAAGTCACGACCACTGATGAAGCCGGGATCAGCGGAGACGATATGGAAGCGCTGGCCTTCGCCTGGCTTGCCTGGCGTACGGTTGCCGGTCTGCCGGGTAATTTACCCTCCGTAACCGGTGCGCGGGAGGCGAGCGTCCTCGGGGCCATTTTCCCCGCAAACCCGCGCCATAATCAGAGTTAACTGAAATTCAGCGGGAGGCGTAACCCGTAAAATAGGGAAAAACAGGAGGGCGGTTAGGCCCTCCAGGACCAGGATAGTCTTCGGAATCTGCCCATGAAAAAACTTCTTCTCATTGCTGTACCTTTTCTTATGACCGGATGCAGCGTCTATAACCAGTTCGTTGAGCGTATGCAAACCGATACGCTGGAATATCGTTGTGATGAAAAACCGCTGACGGTGAAGCTGAACAACCCGCGTCAGGAAGCCAGCTTTGTTTATGACAATAAGTTGTTGACGCTGAAGCAGGGAATGTCGGCCTCCGGTGCGCGCTACTCAGACGGGATCTACGTCTTCTGGTCGAAAGGCGACAGCGCCACCGTCTACAAGCGTGACCACATTGTGCTGAACAATTGTCAGCTTCAAAATCCGAAGCGTTGAGATTTTTGAAGGGGGCGCGCACAATAGCGCCACCCAATCTCACTTTCAGCTAACGCCATGTCAGATAACGACGAACTACAGCAAATTGCGCATCTGCGCCGTGAATACACCAAAGGCGGTCTGCGACGCCAGGATCTTCCCGCCGAACCGCTGGTGCTTTTTGAACGCTGGCTGAAGCAGGCCTGCGAAGCGAAACTGGCCGACCCGACCGCGATGGTTGTTGCCACGGTTGATGAAAATGGTCAGCCGTATCAACGCATCGTTCTTCTCAAGCATTATGACGAGAAAGGGCTGGTGTTCTACACCAACCTGGGCAGTCGTAAAGCGCATCACCTTGAAAATAATCCGCGTATTAGCCTGCTCTTCCCGTGGCATATGCTTGAGCGCCAGGTGATGGTTACCGGCAAGGCGGAGCGCCTCTCTACGCTCGAAGTGGTGAAATATTTCCACAGCCGCCCGCGCGACAGTCAGATCGGTGCCTGGGTCTCTAAACAGTCCAGCCGAATCTCAGCCCGCGGCGTGCTGGAGAGTAAATTCCTCGAACTCAAACAAAAGTTTCAGCAGGGTGAAGTACCGCTGCCGAGTTTCTGGGGCGGGTTCCGCATCCCCATTGAGCAGATGGAATTCTGGCAGGGCGGTGAACACCGTCTCCACGACCGCTTTTTATACCAGCGCGACAACGGTGGCTGGAAAATCGACAGACTGGCACCGTAATCCCCAAAATTTGTTGATTTAAGCGCTAGCGCACACCGCGCTGGCGCTTTATTCTATGGTCCTTTCGCATCAGGCGAAAAGTCGTGTACCGGCAAAGGTGCAGTCGTTTATACATGGAGAATTTGATGGCAAGCAGTAACTTGATTAAACAATTGCAAGAGCGGGGCCTCGTGGCCCAGGTGACGGACGAGGAAGCGTTAGCAGAGCGACTGGCGCAAGGCCCGATCGCGCTCTATTGCGGCTTCGATCCCACCGCTGACAGCTTGCATTTGGGGCATCTTGTTCCATTGTTATGCCTGAAACGCTTCCAGATGGCCGGCCATAAGCCTGTCGCTCTGGTTGGCGGCGCGACCGGTCTGATTGGCGACCCAAGTTTCAAAGCCGCTGAGCGTAAGCTGAATACCGAAGATACCGTGCAGGAGTGGGTGGATAAGATCCGTAAACAGGTTGCACCATTCCTGGATTTCGACTGCGGTGAGAACTCTGCGATTGCGGCGAACAACTACGACTGGTTTGGTGGCATGAACGTGCTGACGTTCCTGCGTGACATCGGCAAACACTTCTCTGTTAACCAGATGATTAACAAAGAAGCAGTGAAGCAGCGTCTTAACCGTGACGACCAAGGTATCTCTTTCACCGAGTTCTCTTACAACCTGTTGCAGGGGTATGACTTTGCCTGCCTGAACAAGCTGCACGGCGTATCTCTGCAAATTGGCGGTTCCGACCAGTGGGGTAACATCACCTCCGGTATCGATCTGACCCGTCGCCTCCACCAGAATCAGGTGTTTGGTCTGACCGTGCCGTTGATCACCAAAGCAGACGGTACCAAGTTCGGTAAGACCGAAGGCGGCGCGGTATGGCTGGATCCGAAGAAAACCAGCCCGTATAAATTCTACCAGTTCTGGATCAACACGGCGGATGCCGACGTTTATCGCTTCCTGAAGTTCTTCACCTTTATGGATATCGAAGAAATCAATGCGCTGGAAGAAGAAGACAAGAACAGCGGTAAAGCACCACGCGCCCAGTACGTGCTGGCGGACGAAGTAACCAAACTGGTTCACGGCGAAGAAGGTCTGGCGGCGGCGAAACGCATTACGGCGAGCCTGTTCAACGGGACCCTGAGCGATTTAAGCGAAGCGGATTTCGAACAGCTGGCGCAGGATGGCGTACCGATGGTGGAGATGGAAAAAGGCGCCGATCTGATGCAGGCGCTGGTGGACTCCGAGCTCCAGCCGTCTCGCGGTCAGGCGCGTAAAACCATCGCCTCTAACGCGATCACCATTAATGGCGAAAAACAGGCCGATCCGGAATACACCTTTACCGAGAACGACCGTCTCTATGGTCGCTACACGCTGCTGCGTCGCGGTAAGAAAAATTACTGCCTGGTCTGCTGGAAGTAATTAAAAGTATGCAGGGGCGTGGGAAACCACGCCCCTTTTGTTTTGACAGGGTTTGGTAAGTACAACATGAAGAACATCCTCGCCATTCAGTCCCACGTTGTGTTTGGACATGCTGGCAACAGCGCTGCGGAATTCCCGATGCGCCGCCTCGGCGTTAACGTCTGGCCCCTCAATACCGTCCAGTTTTCGAATCACACCCAGTACGGTAAATGGACCGGCTGCGTGATGCCGCCGTCGCATCTGACGGAAGTCGTTCAGGGGATTGCGGATATCGACCAGCTTAAACGCTGCGATGCCGTACTGAGCGGCTATCTGGGATCGGCGGAGCAGGGGGAACATATCCTCGGCATTGTGCGCCAGGTGAAAGCGGCAAACCCCGCGGCGAAATATTTCTGCGATCCGGTGATGGGACATCCTGAAAAAGGCTGCATCGTAGCGCCGGGCGTTGCGGAGTTTCATGTCCGTCATGCATTGCCCGCCAGCGATATTATTGCCCCCAACCTGATTGAACTGGAGATCCTCAGCGAGCATCCGGTTAACAGCGTAGAAGAGGCTGTAAGCGCCTCTCGCGAGCTGATCGCCCAGGGGCCAGAGATTGTACTGGTGAAACACCTGGCACGCGCAGGGTTGAGCCAGGACCGTTTTGAGAAGCTGCTGGTGACGAAGGATGAAGCCTGGCATATCAGTCGACCGCTGGTGGATTTCGGTGCACGTCAGCCTGTCGGGGTCGGGGACGTGACCAGCGGTTTGCTGCTGGTGAAGCTATTGCAGGGCGCGAGCCTGCGCGATGCGCTGGAGCACGTCACCGCAGCCGTTTATGAAATCATGATTGCGACGAAGACGATGCAGGAATATGAGCTCCAGGTCGTCGCGGCACAGGATCGCATCGCGAAGCCGGAGCACTATTTTAGCGCAACGCAGCTATAGACACTGCCCGGCGGCGCTGCGCTTGCGCGGGCCTACGGAATTTGTAGGCCGGGTAAGCGTCAGCGCCACCCGGCTCCTCAGGCCGCTCCGTTAATTCAACCCTTCCGCTTTCAGCGCCGCCGCCACCGCAGGACGCTCCGCCACGCGCGTCATATACGATGCGACATGGTCTAATCCTTCCATGTTCAACTTAACCGCGCGCGCCCAGCGCAGAACGGTAAACAGATAGGCATCGGCGATAGTGAAACGCGAGCCACAGATCCACTGGTCGTCTTTCAGCGCGTCGTTAACGTACTGCAACTTTTTCTCCAGCAGCGCGCGCACGGTAGGTTTGTACTCTTCTGGCGTGTCCGGGCGGAACAGGGGCGTAAAGCCTTTGTGCAGTTCGGTGGCAATATAGTTCAGCCACTCCAGCGTCTTATAACGCGCAATGCTGCCGGTGGGGGCAAGGAGCTGACGATCCGGTACGTTGTCCGCCAGGAATTGCATAATCGCCACCCCTTCGGTCAGCAGGGTGCCATCATCCAGCAGCAGGGCCGGAACCTGCCCTTTTGGGTTAATCGCAAAAAAGTCATCCCCGTTTTCCAGGCGCTTTTTCATCAGGTCAACGCCGTCCAGCGTGAAATCTTTACCGCTCTCGCGAAGCGTAATATGGGAAGCAAGAGAGCAGGCGCCCGGTTTATAGAACAGTTTCATCGGTAACTCCTTTTTGCTGAGGTTCCAGCTATGTTAGTGCGCGTTCGGATAAAAAAAAAGCCGCTAATCAATTAGCGGCTTCTGTTCAGTCGTTTCCCGATGACATTACGCGTTCGCGGTTTTAATCGCTTTAGCGGATTTGTCGTCGTCCTGCGTCATACGATTCAGTTTAGGTGCGGTCAGCAGCATCAGTACGGCAATCACGGCGGTCGCGATACCAATTTGCATGAACACGGTGCCGTAGACATTCAGGGAAACCAGCGGGTCGGTAACGTTGTCTGGTACCGCCATCAGGTTCGCAATCTTACCTGCGATGATGGCCGCGCCAGCGGTAGTCAGGAACCAGCTACCCATGATGAAGCCCATCAGACGCTGAGGGACCAGCTGCGCAACCATCGCCAGGCCCAGACCGGAGATCATCAGTTCACCGATGGATTGCAGCGCATAGCTCAGGATCAGCCAGTTAACAGAAACGATACCCGCGTCGGTCGCGAATTTCGTCCCCAGCGGCAGCACCAGGAATGCGCCAGAGCACAGCACCATACCGATAGCGAATTTGTGCGGCATAGGCAGACGGTCGCCCATCTTGTTATAGATAGCGGCCAGAATCGGGCTACCAATCATGATCCAGAACGGGTTCAGGGCCTGATACTGCTCCGGCTCGAACGCGATACCGAGGATGGAGTGCTCAACGTTGCGGATAGCGAAGAAGTTCAGAGACGTTGGCATCTGGCTGTACAGAACGAAGAAGATGATTGCTTCCAGCATCAGAATGAACGCCACAATCATCTTACGACGTGCCGCACCCTGCATCGCGAAGGCTTCTTTCGCGAAGATAATCACGATACCCAGCGCAACCACGCCCAGTACGGCACGTGCAACGCCCTGGTTATGCAGCAGCCAGGTGGCGACAGCGGCCAGGATCACGATGCCGACGATGGTTGCCAGCAGTTTGCCCATGTGCACGGGTTCGAAGTCTGGTTTTGAACCATAGTCTTTAACCCAGCTACGGCAGAACAGGAAGTTCACAACGGTGATCAGCATACCCACGAAGCTCAGCGCAAACGCTACGCTCCAGCCGAATTTTGCGGCCAGCCATGGGGTTGCCAGCATAGAGAAGAAGGAGCCGATGTTGATGGACATGTAGTACATGGTAAATGCACCGTCCAGACGTGGGTCATCTTTGCTGTAGCAGGTAGAGAGCAGGGAGGATGGGTTCGCCTTGAAGAGGCCGTTACCTACCGCGATGGTAGCCATGCCCATGTAAACCACACCTGCATCGTGCCCGGACCAGGCAACCAGCCCATAGCCAATCGCCAGAACAACGGCGCCCAGCATAATGACTCGTTTAGTACCGAGGACTTTATCGCCTAACCAGCCGCCGATAGCGACGAGGCCATACACCAGGGCGCTGAAGGAAGAGAATAGCGTGATGGAATCGGCTTCAGACATACCCAGCTGTTTAACCAGGTAAACCGCCATGATCCCTTGCAGGCCGTAGTAGCCAAAACGTTCCCATAATTCGATAGAGAAAATGAGATAGAACGCTTTAGGCTGTTTGAAAGCGTTAAGACTTACGCTCTCATCTGTTGGTTTATTGTTTGCAGTAGACACATATACCTCTTTTTTTACATCCCATATTAACGGGGGTGTTCATAGCGTGATGACCGTAGTACATCCGCTTTATAGTTATATTGGGAGGGGAAACGGCGGGTAATGTTCACTATCCAGCCCCATCTGGCAATACGTTTGTAATAATCTGTTACATATAACTCTGGCGGTATAATCATCGGTTCACGCAAATGTTATGCAGCTTTAAATTTCATTGGTTGAAAATTAGTGGTTTTTTTGACTGTGAGCGACCCTGTTTAATGGCTGTATGGCGATATGTTCTGCTATTTCGGGTGATTGGCAGTGATATAGCCCATGTTCTGAAAAATGACTGGTCTTATGTGCGGTGTTGAATAGACGAAATCTTGTCTGACAAAGGGGTTGGGCGGGTTTTAACAACAAAAATCCAACATCAGGTTATCAGAGTGATCGCGATCACAGATGTATAGAAATTTTTGGTGATGAAAAAACTATTAACCTGTTTGAGTGTTAAATGACCGAAGAATCGACAATGCGTAAAGGAGAAAGAGAGGGCAATTTATGGTCAATCGAGAAGATATCAGAGCCCTTGTTAATTCTAAGGGCTTGAACAGGTAAGAAGTAAGGTGGTTTACGCTCAGGGATAGACTTTTTCTTTGTATTCGCAGAGATCTTCGATAATGCAGGAACCGCAGCGTGGCTTACGGGCAATACAGGTATACCGTCCGTGCAGGATCAGCCAGTGGTGGCAGTCCACCTTAAATTCCGCAGGAACGACTTTTAACAGCTTCTCTTCAACCTCTTCCACGTTTTTACCCGGCGCGAAACGGGTGCGATTTGAGACGCGGAAGATATGGGTATCCACGGCGATGGTCGGCCAGCCAAACGCCGTGTTCAGCACCACATTTGCCGTTTTACGCCCGACGCCCGGCAACGCTTCCAGCGCGGCGCGATCTTCAGGGACTTCACCGCCGTGCTTCTCCAGCAGGATCCGGCAGGTCTTAATGACGTTTTCGGCCTTGCTGTTAAACAGGCCAATGGTCTTGATATAGGATTTCACACCTTCAACGCCCAGCTCCAGCATGGCCTGCGGCGTATTGGCGACAGGGTAGAGCAGGGCAGTGGCTTTATTGACGCTCACGTCCGTCGCCTGTGCAGAGAGCAGCACCGCGATCAACAGTTCAAACGGCGAGTTAAAGTTCAGCTCTGTCGTTGGATGAGGATTCTCATCGCGCAGGCGCGTCAGGATCGCAATGCGTTTCTCTTTATTCATACTGCTTTCTCGGGGATCCCTTCCTGTACGCTGCGTTCAGCGGCGCGGCGTTTACGTTTTTCATCAATCAGGTATTTTAACGCCAGCATCATCCCAAGGCCAATGAAGGCGCCAGGAGGTAGCATGGCCAGCAGGAACGGGGTGTCCGTATGGAACACCTCAATACGCAGCGACTTCGCCCAGCCGCCAAGCAGCGCGTCCGCACCGTCGAAGAGCGTACCGTTGCCCAAAATTTCACGCAGAGAGCCGAGGACGAACATGGCGGCAGTCGCGCCCATGCCGATGGAAAACCCATCCAGCGCGGATATGGCCGGATTGTTTTTCACCGCGAAGGCTTCAGCGCGGCCTACGACAATACAGTTAGTCACGATAAGCGGAATGAAGATCCCGAGCGACTGGTACAGGCCAAATGCGTAGGCGTTAATCAGCATTTGCACGACGCTGACCACCGACGCAATGATCATGACATAAATCGGAATACGGATTTCTGACGGCGTCCAGCGGCGCAAAACAGAAATGGAAAAGTTAGTCAGGGTCAGCACCAGCGTGGTCGCCAGCCCCAGCCCGAGCGCGTTGGTGGCGGTAGACGTCACCGCCAGCAGCGGACATAGCCCAAGCAGCTGCACCAGCGCGGAGTTGTTCTTCCAGAGACCCTGGACGATAACCTCTTTAACCTGGCTCATGGTCACTCCTCACAGGTGGAAAGATGATTGATCTGCGCGGGCAGCGTTTCGGCATACAGCCCGGCGCGCTTTACGGCGTTGACCACCGCGCGCGGGGTAATCGTGGCGCCCGTGAACTGGTCAAATTCGCCGCCATCTTTTTTCACCGCGAAAGCAGGATCGTCCTCGCCATGAATCACCTTTCCGGCGAAGTGTAAGATCCAGTCGCTTAAGCGTGTTTCAATTTTGTCGCCAAGGCCCGGCGTTTCGTGATGTTCCGTCACGCGCGTACCCAGTACGGTGCCGGAAAAATCGCTGCCCACCAGCAGCTGAATCGCACCGGAGTAACCGTCCGGCGCGGTGGCTTCCATGACGGCGCCCACGGGGTTATCGCCCTTGCGGGCAATATAAACGCGATGGGGTCCTTTACCAAGCTGCGGAGCCTGCACGACAAAGCAGCTTTTTTGCAGGTCATTATCGTAGAGATCGGATGGGATCACCTGATCGAACAGCGCTTTTTGCTGCTTCATTGCCTGCTCTGCAATGGTGGTTTTCGTCAGTTCATTTACCAGCGCGGTCAGCCCGGTGAGGGCGGCGGCGAAGATCGCCAGCGTGACGCCGTGTTTTTGCATTGTCTTTAGCATGGCGCGACCCTTAGCGATGACCGTACACGCGTGGACGCGTGTAGTAGTCGATGAGCGGAACGGTGATGTTAGCCAGCAGCACGGCAAATGCCACGCCGTCCGGATAGCCGCCAAAGCTGCGAATAAGCCAGACCAGCAAGCCTGCCAGCGCGCCGAAAATCAGACGACCACGGTTGGTGGTAGAGGCGGTGACCGGATCGGTCAGAATAAAGAATGCCCCGAGCATGGTCGCGCCGGAGAGCAGATGGAGCTGCGGGCTGGCCAGTGACTCAGGTGAGATAACCCAGCCGAGCGTCGAGCAGACGGCCAGCGTCACCAGGAAGCTCACCGGAATATGCCAGCGGATCGCCTTCTGTTGCAGCAGGAACGCGCCACCCAACAGGTAGGCCAGATTGACCCACTGCCAGCCAGCACCTGCCAGTACGCCGCTGTAAATAGACGATTTCATCACCTGCTCCACGCTTTGTCCGGCACGCAGGGAGGTTTTGAAGGTATCGAGCGGAGTGGCCTGACTGATGCCGTCCACGCCCATGCGAAGCGCGTTCATATCTGCGCCCAGCGCGGTGTGGCCGGTAAAGATAACGTGCAGGGCATCCATAAAGCCGGGCACCGTGGCGGCGATCTCATGCGGCGGCAGCCAGCTGGTCATCTGTACCGGGAAGGAGATCAGCAGTACTACGTAGCCAATCATCGCCGGGTTAAACGGGTTATGGCCCAGCCCGCCGTACAGCTGCTTGGCGATGATCACCGCAAACACCGTTCCCAATACCACCATCCACCACGGGGCGAACGGGGGAATGCTGATGGCCAGCAACAGGCCGGTCAACAGGGCGGAGTTATCGCTCAGGATGCGAGTCACCTCCATTTTGCGCAGCTTCAGGATCGCGGCTTCCGCTGCGACGGCACTGGCGCAACCCAGAACTAACTGGAAAAGCGTACCCCAGCCGAAAAACCAACACTGTACGGCAATACCTGGCAGCGCGGCCAGGCACACCAGCATCATAATACGCGATGTCTGGCGCTGGTTATGGGTATAAGGGGAACTTGCAATTCTGAAAACCATTTAATCCTCGTTAACGGCTTGCTGCGCGGCTTTCTTTGCCTGAACGCGCGCAATCGCGGCGGCGACTGCGGCTTTGCGTGGATCGTCATTAGCGGCCGCAGGCAGTTCGTCCTGCTGTGCCGCTTTTCGTGCTTTGGCACGGGCGATGGCCGCTTCAACGGCGGCTTTACGCGGATCGACAGGGGCTTCACTCTCTTCGGCAGGTTGTAGCTGTGCCGCTTTACGTGCTTTGGCGCGGGCGATAGCGGCTTCAACGGCCGCCTTGCGCGGATCCGTCGCTTCCTGTTCAACCACCACTGTCTGCTGACCGGCTTTGCGGGCTTTTGCCCTGGCAATAGCCGCTTCCACCGCCGCTTTACGCGGGTCGATGTCGGCTTCCGGTTTGGCGTTTTGCGCTTTCTCCGCCTGACGCGCGCGTGCTTCGGCTTTCCGCGCTTCGCGGACTGCAATCGCTTCGCTGTTGTCCGGTTTTTCTCCCGGAGCGATCACAACCGTCTGGGCGGCGGTGGCTTTCTTCTCGCGTACGCGGGCCAGGGCTGCGTTAATGGCATCCTGATCTTTCGCCGCAGGCTGCACGGCAGCCTGCTTATGGCGTTCCTGACGGGCTTGTTTCTCGCGCTCCAGTCGCGCCTGGCGCGCTTCAAAGCGGGCCTTCGCTTCAGCGGCACGTTTTTCTTCCATGGAGATGGCGTAGATTTCAGCTTTCTCCTGACGGAAATACTGCACCAGCGGAATATTGCTTGGGCAGACCCAGGCGCAGGCACCGCATTCAATACAGTCAGCCAGGTTATGCGCCTGGGCTTTATCGTGCAGCTGGCCTTTGCTGTACCAGTACAACTGCTGCGGCAGTAAATCTGCCGGGCATGCGTCCGCACAGGCGCTACAGCGTATGCAACCTTTCTCTTCCTGCGTTTCGCCCATCTCCGTCAGGGAAGGGGCGAGCAGGCAGTTGGTAATCTTCACCACCGGCACATCAAGCCACGGCAGGGTAAAGCCCATCAGCGGGCCGCCCATAATGACCAGTTGATCGCTACCCGGGCAGAAGCCAGCCTGTTCCAGCAGATGACGCACCGGCGTACCCAGACGCGCCCAGATGTTGCCGGGACGGGAGACGGACTCGCCGGTCAGTGTGACGACGCGCTCGGTCAATGGCTCGCCGTCAATCACCGCACGTTTCACCGCGTAGGCGGTCCCCACGTTTTGCATCAGCACGCCGATGTCGGACGAACGGCCTCCGTGGGGGACCTGTTTGCCGGTCAGGATCTGCGTCAGCTGTTTTGCCCCGCCGGACGGATATTTGGTCGGGATCACGCGCAGGGCGATATCATGGCTGTCCGCCAGAACCGCACGCAGCATCGAAATGGCCTGCGGTTTATTGTCCTCAATACCGATCAGCACTTCGCGGGGTTGCAGGATATGCGCAAGAATGCGAATACCTTCCACCACCTGCGCGGCACAGTCCTGCATCAGACGGTCATCGGCGGTGATGTACGGTTCGCACTCGGCGGCATTGATGATCAGCGTTTCGATTTTATCGCCGCCGCCATGAAGCTTAGCGCCGGTCGGGAAGCCTGCGCCCCCCAGACCCGCCACGCCGAACTGATGAATGCGTTCAATCAGCGCTTCACGGCTGTGGGAACGGTAGTCGCTCCAGCCGTCACGCTCGATCCAGCGGTCTTCACCATCGGCTTCAATGATCACGCTCAGCTCAGACAACGCCGACGGATGGGCAACGGTATGGGGGGCAACAGCCACCACCTTACCGGAAGTCGGGGCATGTATCGGCAACATCCGTCCGCGACCAAAGGTCAGCGGCTGGCCGCGAAGAACGCTATCGCCTTCTTTCACGCACAATTCGCCTTCCGCGCCGATATGCTGTTTCAGGGGCATAACGTAACGGGTCGCCAGCGGGATCTGGCGCAGCGGCGTGCCGTTAGACTGCGATTTCATCTCAGGCGGATGAATGCCGCCGTCGAAATCCCAGATCTTCTCTTTTCTGAAGGCAGAAAATAACTTAAGCATGTTGTTCCACAGGAATATTGCGAACCGGAATGGTCTGAAGGTCCCACTTCCAGTTTTCGGTAGTCGTTTCAACCGGGCGCAGTTCTATACACTGCGTCGGGCAGGGCGCCACGCAGAGATTACAGCCGGTGCACAGATCCGCCACAACGGTATGCATCGCGCGCGTTGCGCCCACAATGGCGTCAACAGGACACGCCTGAATACATTTTGTGCAGCCAATGCAGTTGGCTTCGTCGATAACAGCAAGGGCACGAACAGGCTCCTGGGCCTGTTCATCGCAGTCGACAGGCTGGGGATCGACGTTCAGCAGGGCAGCTATTTTAAGCATGACCGCTTCGCCACCCGGCGCGCAGCGGTTGATCTTTTCTCCCTGCACGCCCACCGCCTCAGCGTAAGGGCGGCAGCCAGGGTAGCCGCACTGCCCGCACTGGCTCTGGGGTAAAAGTTCATCAATTTTTTCAACCACCGGATCGTCCTCCACCGCAAACCGGCGGGAGGCGTAACCCAGAATGATGCCAAAGACGAGTCCCAGCACGCTGATGGACGCGATGGCAATCCAGATAGCACTCATTACAACTTCACCAGACCACTAAAGCCCATAAAGGCCAGAGACATTAAACCTGCGGTCACCAGAGCGATGGCGTTACCGCGAAACGGCGCGGGAATATCCGCCGCGGCCAGACGCTCGCGAATCGAGGCGAACAGGACCATAACAAAAGAAAAACCGACCGCGGCGGAAAAACCATACAGCGCCGATTGCAGGAAATTATGCCCAAGGTTGATATTCAGTAGCGCCACGCCCAGCACCGCACAGTTAGTGGTGATGAGGGGCAGAAAAATACCCAACAGGCGATACAGGGCAGGGCTGGTTTTCCGCACCACCATTTCGGTAAATTGCACCACGACCGCAATGACCAGAATAAAGGCCAAAGTGCGCAGGTAGAGCATGTCGAGCGGGATTAGGATCCAGGTATCAATCAGCCATGCGCAAATGGAGGCCATCGTCATCACGAAGGTGGTTGCCAGCCCCATGCCCATTGCCGTCTCCAGCTTTTTGGAGACGCCCATAAACGGGCACAGGCCAAGGAACTTCACCAGTACGAAGTTATTCACCAGCACAGTTCCGACAAAGAGCAGTAAGTAATCGGTCATTATTTAGCCTGAAATAAAATAGCCGCCTATTATCGGATAAACGACAACAGGCCACAACAGGTTAACTGTAAGGTTATTACGGGTTGACAAAGGTCTTCTTAACGCGCGTCGAACGCTTGAAATAAGGGACCAGAAGCGCCGTCGCCAGTAGCGGAAACAGTAACTGGCGAACCGCCAGCGCGTCAGACACAGGCGAGAAAGCGAACGCTTTGACAGCCAGCAGCACGGAGACCAGCAGCCAGATAATGTAATGCTTTGGCACGCTTTTGCGGCGTTTGAAGAAGGCGATAGTCAGCCACAGCGTGTAGTACCACATCGCGATCGCGAAAACGAACGACACAAACCACGTCGCAATATTGAGCGCACTCTGGGACATCAGTGTCTGGATAGCATGAGGCGTAACCAGTGCGGTGGTGTAAAGCAACAGCGCCAGTGAAGCGCTTAGTAATGCCACCAGCAGCCATGCCAGCGGGGCGATTAACCAGCCCCCAATTCTCTCTCCAGGCAATGCGGTCATACGCTCTCCCATAGTCTGCGCGAAATGTTATACAGAAATTTGCAGGGCGGAGAGTATATAACATTTCACGCCGAAGGCTACTTTCTTATACAACGTAACGCCATACGGATTTAGGCACTTCCCCCACATTGAACAGACGACCGCCAGAGACCAGTTCGGCGCGACGATGGTCAGCAGCGCGGTACATATTGATGATGTCCTGATTATCCGACAGCGTGTAGTTCAGATGGTCAAACAGTTTTTCCAGGCTTTCAAGGGAATTGATCTTGCGAAATTTTAATAAATAGTCCTGAACTGTCATATTAATAAGTTTCCATATAAAAGGGTAATACCCATAAAGGTAATGCGTTCGAATAATAAACGGATTAATAAAGACGTAAACTGTCCACTCGGGTAACGCGACGAAATTAGGAGTTTTCTTTGCGAAGAATCAGGCATCAGGAGATGCCTGAAAGAGAAGGGTAACCCCGTTCATTACGGCTGGCAATATGTTCCATGACGTAATGTGTCACGCTTTATGACGACACGGCTTACTTTTGTTGTGCGACAGTCACAGGCTCCGGCGGCTGGTAGTTATCGATATGGCTGGCAATGCCGAGCAACACGACTGAAACCCCAAGGACAATCCATCCCGCTAATTCAATGATTCGATTAATTATTGACGTCATAATTTGTGTTTGTAATTTATCCATAAATACAGATTACAAATGTTACAGCGCCCTTTTCTTCAGAGCAAGCGCTTTGGGAACGATTCCCCGGCCCCCTATGCGCACTTTAATGCGAGGTAACAAAAAACGCTGTCGTGAGATGCTATTTTAACTCACAGGGCACATTATTAATGTGTGCGTTAAGCACAAGGCCAGTGATAAATAAGCGCACAGCGAGGGGGCAAACGATGAGTGAAAACATCCGCGTCGGTCTTATTGGCTACGGGTACGCAAGCAAAACCTTTCATGCACCGCTGGTTGCCGGCACGCCGGGAATGGAACTGGCGGCCATCACAAGCAGCGATGAGACTAAGGTCCGCGCCGACTGGCCAGCTGTGCCGGTGGTAACGGAGCCTAAGCATCTGTTTAACGATCCTAATATTGACCTTATTGTCATTCCTACCCCTAACGACACTCATTTCCCCCTGGCGAAAGCGGCGCTGGAGGCAGGCAAACATGTTGTTGTCGATAAGCCCTTCACCGTGACGTTGTCACAGGCGCGCGAGCTGGATGCGCTGGCGCGAAGTCTGGGTCGGTTATTATCGGTCTTTCACAACCGGCGCTGGGACAGCGATTTCCTGACGGTCAAAGCGCTGCTCAACGAAGGCACGCTCGGCGAAATTGCCTTTTTTGAGTCGCACTTCGATCGTTATCGTCCGCAGGTGCGAGATCGCTGGCGCGAGCAGGCGGGACCGGGCAGCGGCATCTGGTATGACTTAGCGCCGCATCTTCTCGATCAGGCCGTTCATCTGTTTGGTCTGCCCGTAAGCATGACGGTCGATTTAGCGCAGCTCAGGCCGGGGGCGCAGACCACCGACTATTTCCATGCCATTTTGAGTTATCCGCAGCGGCGCATTGTGCTGCACGGGACAATGCTTGCGGCGGCGGAATCGGCCCGCTATATCATTCATGGGGCGCGCGGCAGCTATGTGAAGTTCGGCCAGGATCCGCAGGAAGAGCGCCTCAAAAATGGCGAACGCTTACCGCAGGAGGACTGGGGCTACGACATGCGCGACGGGGTGGTGACGCGTGCGGAGGGTGAGGCGCTGGTTGAAGAGACGGTATTGACCCTGCCGGGGAACTATCCGGCGTATTACGCCGCCATTCGTGACGCGCTGAACGGTTCAGGTGAAAATCCGGTTCCCGCAAGCCAGGCAATCCAGATTATGGAGCTCATTGAGCTGGGGATCGAATCTGCCAAACATCGCGCAACGCTCTGTCTGGCATAAGTGCCAAACGCTTTCGTAGGCCGGGTAAGCGCAGCGCCACCCGGCAGTAAAGAGGACTACTGAGCAACTTTATCGCGCAGCGCCTGTTTCTCTTCAGGCGTCAGGAAGGCGATCTCCAGCCCGTTGATTTGCGCCTGACGGATCTGCTCGCGGCTCAGCCCGGCCTGCGGCGCGGCGATGTTGTATTCGTGAATAATATCCACGCCCTGAACCGCCGGATCGTCCGTGTTCAGTGAAGCCAGCACCCCGTGTTCAAGGAAGGTTTTCAGCGGGTGTTGCGCCAGCGATGCCACTGTACTGGTCTGAATATTGGAGGTCAGGCAGGATTCGATTCCAATACGTTGTTCGGCGAGGAAATCCATCAGCGCGCGATCTTCAATGGCTTTCACGCCGTGACCAATACGTTCCGCACCCAGTTCACGAATGGCCTGCCAGATGCTTTCCGGCCCCGCGGCTTCGCCTGCATGAACGGTAATATGCCATCCTGCATCACGTGCGCGGTTGAAATGAGACAGGAACAGGCTGCCCGGGAAGCCCAGCTCGTCACCGGCCAGGTCGATGGCGGTGATCTGGTCGCGATGCGCCAGTAATGCTTCCAGCTCCTGAAGACAGGCCGCTTCACCGAAGGTACGGCTCATAATGCCGATCAAACGCGCCTGAACGTCAAAGGTTTTGCAGCCTTCACGCACGCCTTCAATGACCGCTTCAACCACGCCCGCTACGGGGAGATTGTGGGTCATCGCCATATAGCCCGGGGAGAAACGCAGTTCGACATAGTGCAGGCCGTTGCGCGCGGCATCTTCGATGTTTTCAAAGGCGACACGGCGACAGGCATCGACCGAGGCCAGCATCTTCACGCCCCAGTCGAGCTTGCTCAGAAAGCTCACCAGATCCGGTTCGTTCGACGTGACCTGAACATGAGGGATCAGGGTTTCAAGCGTTTCGGCAGGGAGGGTTAAATTGAACTGGCGACCAAGATCGAGAATGGTTTGGGCACGAATGTTTCCGTCGAGGTGGCGGTGAATATCAGTTAAAGGCAGGCGTGTATCAATCATGGTCGCACTCTTTGCTGGTTAAAGTGCGCCATATTATAAAAACAAAACGGGGTAAAAAGCTATTTGCGCAAGGGAATATTCCGTTGCGCAAATGATTTACAGCAGAGTGTTGATGCCAGCGATAAGGCGCTGAACGCCCTGTTCAAGCTTACTACGGGGGCAACCCGCGTTCAGACGAACGTAGCCTTTCCCTTCGGCTCCATAGGTATATCCCGGCATGATGGCCACTTTTTGCTGCTCAATAAGCACCTTTTGCAGCGTATTGTCGTCAATACCGAGCGGGCTGAGGTCGATCCAGGCGAGATAGGTAGCCTCAGGTGGTTGCCAGCTGAGTGCCGGAAAAGCACTGTTTAATTCGCGAGCAACATACCGCAGATTCTCTTCGAGATAGGTCCGCAGCGCGTCCAGCCAGGGTTCGCCCTGTCGGTAAGCAGCAATATGCGCGGTCAGCGCCAGCACGGAAGGGGAAGAGAGTCCGTCCCGACCTTTTAATGCATTCAGATAGGCGTTACGGCTGGCGTCATCGGCGATAAGCCCCCAGGCGCCCGTCAGCGCCGGAATGTTGAAGCTTTTGGAACCCGAGGTCAGCAGCGCCCATTTACCGCGCGCAACCTCATTCCACGGGGTATGACGATGCGTGCCCCATACCATGTCCATATGAATTTCGTCGCTGATCACCGCTACGTCATAACGTTCACACAGGGCCGCCATTGTGGTCAGCGCCTCCCGAGTCCAGACTTTTCCGGTCGGGTTTTGCGGGCTACACAGCAGCAACACCTTGTTTTCCGGTTTTGATAGCGCCGCTTCCAGCGAGGCCATATCCCCCTCCCAGCCATGCGCTGTTTTCTGCATCGGCACGGAAACAACGGTACGCTGGTTGCCTTCGATGGCTTTATAAAAGGCATCGTAAGCCGGAGTATGGACCACCACGCCGTCGCCAGGCGAGGACCAGAGGCGGATCAGCTCCGAGACCATATAAATGACCGACGGCCCATACACCACGGTTTCGGTATCAATCTGACTGTTAAAGCGTTGCCGGAACCAGTGCGCCACGGCGGCCAGAAATTCGTCATTTTTCCAGCGACTGTAACCAAACACCCCGTGGTTTATTCGCTGGTGCAGCGCATCGGTAATGCAGGGGGCGGTGGCGAAATCCATATCAGAGATGGTGAAGGGCAGCAGGTCGGCAGCGCCAAAACGGTCAGCGACATAATCCCACTGGGTACACCAGGTGCCGTGTCGATCCACGACGGTTGAAAAATCAAACATGACGGTGCTCCGTAAAGTAAAACCCCCTCATGACGAGGGGGGGCGAGGCATCAGGCTTCGACGGTTCGCATCAGGGTTGCCAGCTCATCCTTCACTGACTGTACCTGCGGGCCAATGACGACCTGCAAATTGTGTTGATTTAACTGTACCACCCCAATAGCCCGGTTAGCTTTAAGTGCGTTGGTATCCACTTTGGACATGTCTGCCACCGACAAACGCAGGCGGGTGATGCAGTTATCCAGAGAAGTAATATTATCCGCACCGCCCAGCGCCGCCAGAATAGCCGGCGTGTTATATCCGGATTTCCCAACGGTACCGGCCACCGCCTGTTCAACGCTGGTGGCCGTATCGGTATCGCGGCCAGGCGTTTTCAGGTTGAAGCGGGTGATGGCGAAGCGGAAGATCCCGTAGTAAACCGCGAACCAGATGGCGGCCACAACCGGCACCAGATACCACTTGGTGGACAGGCCGTGCAGGATACCGAATACCACGAAGTCAATCACGTTACCGTCGGTGTTACCGATGGTCACACCGAGCACAGCCATCACGGTAAAGCCCAGGCCCGTCAGTACGGCGTGGATGAGGTACAGTACCGGTGCCACGAACAGGAACAGGAACTCGATAGGTTCTGTCGTACCGCCCACCACGCAGGCAATAACGCCGGAGATCAGCAGACCTTTAATTTTATGACGATTTTCCGGACGGGCACAGTGGTACATCGCCAGCGCAGCACCCGGCAGGCCGCCGAGGAAGGCAGGCATTTTACCCTGAGAAAGGAAACGCGTCGCACTTTCAGAGAAGCCGTGAGTGGTCGGGCAGCTCAGCTGGGCCTGGAAGATGGTCAGCGCGCCGCTAACGGAATGACCGCAAACGTCCATGGTGCCGCCTGCTTCCGTAAAGCGGATCAGGGCAACCAGGATGTGCTGTAAACCAAACGGTAGCAGCAGACGTTCACCCGTACCGAAAATCATCGGGCCGAAATCACCCGCGCCGTTGATAATGCGGCCAATCCCGGTGATCCCCATGGCAAAAATCGGCCAAATCAGAGGGATGATCAGACCAAACAGACCCATCACAACCAGCGTAATGATTGGCACAAAGCGGGTCCCGCCGAAGAAGGCCAGCGCATCGGGCAGGCGGATGTTGTGGAAGCGCTCGTGCAGCATCCAGATAATCACCCCCGCGATCACGGCTCCAAGGATCCCGGTATCGATGGACTGAATACCAATCACGCTCTGAATGTTATTGGCTTTCAGTACCGCCGCGTCGGTCGTCGGCAGGATCCCTTTGGCGGTCAGCCAGAAGTTAACCGCAAGGTTCATGACCGCATAGCCAACGAAGCCCGCAAACGCCGCCACGCCTTTGTTTTCGCGCGCCAGACCCAGAGGAATGGCGATACAGAACATTACCGGCAGGAAGCTAAAGGCAAACGATCCGACCTTGCTCATCCAGATGAAGATCGCCTGAAGTACCGGATTTCCCAGGAAAGGGATCAGGGTAATGACGTCATGACTGCTTAACGAGCTGCCGATCCCCAGCATAATCCCGCAAAAAGAGAGAAGCGCCACGGGCAGCATAAAGGTTTTACCCAGTTGCTGGAAAAACTCCCACAGTGATATTTTTTGTGCTGCTTTCGTCGTCATAAAACGACTCCTTAAAGGGTAGAAAGAGATTTAACGACCTCGATGGGGCGAGAAGATAAAACGTTTTATCAAACTTTAGTGCGCGCTAAATCACATTCTCAGGCTTTTACTGGTAGTATAAAGATAACGTATTGATAAAACGTTTTAGCGATCTCATTATCAAGGAGTCACGCCACCACATGGCTGTAGCGAAAAAGATCACCATCAACGATGTCGCGCTGGCGGCGGGGGTTTCCGTCAGCACCGTTTCGCTGGTATTAAGCGGGAAGGGGCGCATCTCTCCTGCAACGGGTCAGCGCGTCAACGAGGCCGTTGAGCAGTTGGGCTTTGTGCGTAATCGCCAGGCGTCGGCGCTGCGCGGTGGGCAAAGCGGGGTGATAGGGCTGATTGTTCGCGACCTCGCGTCGCCGTTTTATGCAGAACTGACCGCCGGGCTTACCGAGGCGCTTGAAGCGCAGGGGCGAATGGTTTTCCTGCTCCACGGTGGGCGCGAACCGGAGCAACTGCTCTCCAGGCTGGATTTGCTGCTGACACAAGGGGTGGATGGGGTAATCGTGGCCGGCGCGTCCGGCGTGGGCAGTGAATTGTGTGAGCGCGCGGCGCAGAAAGGCGTACCGCTGGTGTTTGCGTCGCGCGCCAGCTATCTCGACGAAGCCGATACCCTTCGGCCAGATAACATGCAGGCCGCGCAAATGCTGACCGAGCATCTTATTCATCGCGGCCATCAGCGCATCGCCTGGCTCGGCGGTAAAAGCTCGTCCCTGACGCGTGCCGAGCGGGTGGGCGGTTACTGTTCCACGCTCATCAAATATGGCCTGCCGTTTCACAGCGAATGGGTGGTGGAGTGTGAATCCAGCCAGAAAAAAGCCGCGGAAGCCATCGGCACGCTGCTTCGCAACAGCCCGACGATCAGCGCGGTGATTTGCTATAACGACGTTATTGCGATGGGGGCGTGGTTCGGCTTGATCCGCGCCGGACGCCAGAGCGGTGAGGGCGGGGTAGAAACGTTCTTCGGCCATCAGGTGGCGCTGGGGGCGTTTGCAGATGTCGGTGAAAATGCGTTAGACGATCTCCCCATCGTCTGGGCGACGACGCCGGCTCGTGAAATGGGGTACACCCTGGCAGAACGAATTATGCAGCGCATTGAAAATACGGACGTGCAGGCCGGGCATCAGATTGTGGCTGCGCGCTTAGTGACGGTGAAGTAAACGCTTTGCTTGCACGGGCCTACAACGGCTCAGGATCGGAGGCCGGGTAAGCGTCAGCGCCACCCGGCAATAAAAAACCCCTCATGCGAGGGGTTTTTCGTTTACTGCTGCGGTACTGCCGGCGGCGCAGCCGGTTCGGCCGGTTCAGGCATGCCCAGCGTCGGCATACCAAACATACCGACAAACTCTTCCAGCGGCATTTTGTCGCCGTTGAGCGTCACCTGGCCATTAGCATATTGCAGGCTGGTGGAAATGGTGTTGTCTTCCACCTTCGTGATGCGGAACATCTGGCCCATCGCCGCCAGGCCTTTCACCTGTTGGTTTGCCAGTTTACCTGCATCTTCTTCACCATACCCTTCGAGTTTCGCAATCTGCGTCATGAACTCGGTTGCCATATCCATCGGGATGGTCAGCTTGCTGTCGAGCGATTTCACGCTGCGGTCAACTTCCTGCGCCAGGGTCTGCGGCTCGCCGGTCGTGGCTGCCGGATCCTTCAGGAACAGCGACAGGTTGAAGTTGGTTTCGCCTTTGCCGTTTTTCCAGCTCAGGGGCGCAACGGTAATCACCGGCTCGCCCTTCAGCAGGATCGGCAGGTTATTAAACAGCACCGTCATCGCCTGCTGCTGATAAGCCTGTGGGTTCTGTTGCAGGGCGGCATCGGTCAGCAGAGCCTGGCTCTCTTTACTGTATTTCTGACTGAATTCGTGCCACGCCTGGCCGTCAATGTTGCCGATTTTCAGAGACAACTTACCGGTACCCAGATCCTGATTCTGTACTTTCAGGCTTTTCAGGCTGTAATCCAGCTGGGTGTTGATGCTTTTACCGTCTTTGGACACGTCAGACTTACCGTCCAGATCCATGCCTTCAAGCACCGCCATCTCTTTGCCTTCGATCGCAATGGCGATCTTATCGAGGCTCAGTTTCTGGTCGCCGATACGCTCATCAAAATCAGTCATACGGCTATTGCCGCTGGCTTTCAGGTTGTTGAAGGTAAGCTGCACCTTCTGGTTATATTCATTGACTGAATTCACCAGGCCGCTGGCGGCATCGCCGGTCAGGGAGACATTCTTGCCGTCGCGATCGGCATCAAGCTGGAAATTACCGCCGCTGAAGGCGACTTTATCGGTGCCTTGTTCGTAATTCAGGGCTTTCAGGTCGATGTCGGAATGCGTATCACCGGCATAGCTGATGCGGGTATTGATCTCAAACGGCGACTCATTTTTCGCCATATCGAAAATCGGCTTCGTCACCTCGTTATTCACCAGTACGGTTCTGGCGGATGCCATAGAGGGGATCAGGTTAAACTTTTTCAACTGCGCCAGCGGGAACGGACCGTGGCTGACCACTTCATCCAGCACCACGCTCTGGCCCGGTTTCAGCCAGGCGTTCTGATTACCCGCAACCGGCTTCACCACCACCTGCATATGGCTGGTAAACACGCCACGCTGGTAGTTCTGATAGCTCAGCTCCAGACCTGCTTCAGGCGCGCTGCGCTTAATCTCGCTGTTTGCCTGCGTCATCATCTCTGCCAGACGGCTTTCCAGCTGTTTCCCGGTATACCAGGAAGCACCCGTCCAGATCACGCCTAAAGCAACAATCACTCCTACCGCTACGACCGATTTTTTCATTGCGATTATCCCTAAAATGAAACCAGGCGGTTAAAACCGCCTGGTGTTACAACGCCTGTTACTAGCTTAGCAAGAGTTGTTAAAAAATTCAGTAAGTCCCTAAAGCTTATTAAAAACACGCGCCAGGCGACCGGTGCCGCTCACCCGGACAGGCGACTCGTTTGCTGCGACAAAGGCGGATTCACCCGGTTTGAGCACCAGACGCTCGCTATCTTTGTGCAACGTCGCTTCGCCTTCCACACAGAACAGGATCGCGGCGCTCTCCTGTGCAATGGCGGTTTCGTCTGCGCTGAGGTCGTGCAGGGAGAAGGCAAAATCGTCAACCGGAATCGGGAAGTCCAGCTCTGCGCCGTTTTTCACCGGCTGAGTAAGCAGCTCCGCAGCAGGTTTCGCCACAAACTTCACGTTGGCAACCAGCTCAGGGATATCGATGTATTTTGGCGTCAGGCCCGCGCGCAGTACGTTATCGGAGTTAGCCATCACCTCCAGTGCCACGCCGTTGAGGTAGGCGTGCGGGGTTTCAGCGAACAGGAACATCGCTTCGCCCGGGTTGAGCTTCACCACGTTCAGCAGCAGCGGAGAGAAGAGGCCGCTGTCGTCCGGATAAAACGCGGAAATTACGCGAATGGTGTCCCATGGCTCACCCTGCTGGCTGTTCAGCGCGGCTTTCAGCACCGCCAGCGCGTGGGATTTTTCCTCGGCCTGCATATTCAGCAGGCTGGCAAACAGCTCGCTCAAGGTTTCTGCGTTCGGGTTTTCCAGGAAGTGGGCGATCGCGTTGTGAGCCCCGGCGACCGGTTGCAGCAGGGAGATGATCTCGGAAAACTCGCGGAAGGCATTCATCGCCAGAAAAGGGGTGAGGGCGAAAACCAGTTCCGGCTTGTGGTTAGGATCTTTGTAGTTACGCTCTGCGGCGTCTAACGGAATACCGGCGGCATTTTCTTTGGCAAAGCCCAGCTCAGAGGCTTTTTTGTTCGGGTGAACCTGAATGGAGAGCGGCTGGTCGGCGCACAATACCTTGAACAGAAACGGCAGCTCACCAAAACGATTCGCCACTTTATCGCCGAGCAGTGCGGCTTTGTCGGCGTCGATGACGTCACGCAGGCTGCGAACCTGACCGCTGGCATCTTCAATTTTTGAGCTGCTCTTCGGGTGCGCGCCCATCCACAGCTCTGCCATCGGCAGGTTGTCCGGGTTGGCGATACCGTAGAGATCCGTTAACGCAGTTTTACTTCCCCAGGCGTAGTTTTGCACTGAGTTGATGAGTTTTTGCATTATCAAGCCCTGATTCATATGTGGAATTAACTCCGCGTATTAAAGCAATAAACCGAATGGAAGTAACCTGCGGATGTAAAAAGTCGTACTAGTCTCAGTTTTTGTTAAAAAATTGTGTAGGATAAGCTGACTCGCTTTTAAGCCGGGCAGCGGAACATCTGCCCTGAATAAACAGACCGAAGCAGTAAGTGAGAGAACAATGTCGAATAAACCCTTCCATTATCAGGATCCTTTCCCGCTCAGTCAGGATCAGACCGAGTATTATCTGTTAACCCGCGATTACGTTACTGTCTCTGAGTTTGAAGGGCAGGAGATCCTCAAAGTTGACCCGCAGGCGCTGACGTTGCTGGCGCAGCAAGCCTTCCATGATGCTTCCTTTATGCTCCGTCCGGCGCATCAGCAGCAGGTTGCTGATATCCTGAGCGACCCGGAAGCCAGCGAGAACGATAAGTACGTTGCCCTGCAATTCCTGCGTAACTCTGATATCGCGGCGAAAGGCATTCTGCCGACCTGCCAGGACACCGGCACGGCGATTATCACCGGTAAAAAAGGCCAGCGCGTCTGGACCGGCGGCGGTGACGAAGCGGCGCTGGCGCGCGGCGTTTACAATACCTACACCGAAGACAACCTGCGCTATTCGCAAAACGCGGCGCTGGATATGTACAAAGAGGTGAACACCGGCACTAACCTGCCTGCGCAGATTGACCTCTACAGCGTCGACGGTGACGAGTACAAATTCCTCTGCATCGCCAAAGGCGGCGGTTCAGCCAACAAAACCTATCTTTACCAGGAAACCAAAGCGCTGCTTACCCCGGGCAAGCTGAAGAACTACCTGGTCGAGAAGATGCGTACCCTCGGCACCGCGGCCTGCCCGCCGTACCATATCGCATTTGTGATTGGCGGTACGTCTGCCGAAAGCACCCTGAAAACCGTTAAGCTGGCCTCAACCAAATACTACGATGGCCTGCCAACGGAAGGTAACGAACATGGTCAGGCGTTCCGCGACGTGCAGCTTGAGCAGGAACTGCTGGCCGAAGCGCAGAACCTGGGGCTGGGCGCGCAGTTTGGCGGTAAATACTTCGCGCATGACATTCGCGTGATCCGCCTGCCGCGCCACGGTGCTTCCTGTCCGGTGGGGATGGGCGTTTCCTGTTCAGCGGACCGTAACATCAAAGCGAAGATCAACCGCGACGGCATCTGGATCGAGAAGCTGGAGAACAACCCGGGCAAATACATCCCTGAAGAACTGCGTAAAGCGGGCGAGGGGGAAGCGGTTCGCGTGGACCTGAATCGTCCGATGAAAGAGATTCTGGCGCAGCTTTCGCAGTATCCGGTCTCGACGCGCCTTTCCCTGAACGGGACGATTATCGTGGGCCGCGACATCGCCCATGCGAAGCTGAAAGAGCGCCTGGACAACGGCGAAGGGCTGCCGCAGTACATTAAAGATCACCCGATCTACTACGCAGGTCCGGCAAAAACGCCTGATGGATATGCTTCCGGCTCGTTAGGCCCAACCACGGCGGGCCGTATGGACTCCTACGTCGACCAGTTGCAGGCCAACGGCGGCAGCATGATCATGCTGGCGAAAGGCAACCGCAGCCAGCAGGTGACGGACGCGTGCCACAAGCACGGCGGCTTCTACCTCGGTAGCATCGGTGGCCCGGCGGCGGTGCTGGCGCAGGGCAGTATCAAGAGCCTTGAGTGCGTGGAGTACCCGGAACTGGGTATGGAAGCGATCTGGAAAATTGAAGTGGAAGACTTCCCGGCGTTCATCCTCGTGGATGACAAAGGTAACGACTTCTTCAAACAGATCCAGTCTTCCCAGTGTTCGGCGTGTGTGAAGTAATTCTGTAAATTGCCGGGTGGCGCTGACGCTTAACCGGCCTACATACTCGTAGGTCGGGTAAGGCGCAACCGCCACCCGACATCAAAAAGAGCGCACAAAGCGCCATAACGTTTCTCAGAAGTCATCAATACTTATCTCTTAAGCATGTGAGCAATCCCATCTTTGTTATCAAGGAGTAAGTAATGACAATGCATCGCCGCGAGAAAGACTCCATGGGCGCCATCGACGTCCCGGCCGACAAGCTATGGGGCGCACAAACCCAGCGTTCGCTGGAGCATTTCCGCATTTCGACAGAGAAAATGCCCGTCTCGCTAATCCAGGCGCTGGCGTTGACCAAACGCGCTGCCGCCAAAGTCAATCAGGATCTGGGCCTGCTGGATGCCGAAAAAGCCACCGCCATCATCAATGCCGCCGACGAAGTGCTGGCGGGCAAACATCCCGACGAATTCCCCCTTGCCATCTGGCAGACCGGCTCAGGCACCCAGAGCAACATGAACATGAACGAGGTGCTGGCGAACCGCGCAAGCGAGTTGCTTGGCGGCCTACGCGGCATGGAGCGCAAGATCCACCCGAACGATGACGTGAACAAAAGCCAGAGTTCCAACGACGTGTTTCCGACGGCCATGCACGTGGCGGCCGTCATCGCAATCCGCGAGCAGCTTATCCCGCAGCTCAACGTGCTTAAATCTACGCTTAACGAGAAAGCGCAGGCCTTCCGCGACATTGTTAAAATTGGTCGTACGCACCTTCAGGACGCCACGCCGCTGACGCTCGGCCAGGAGATCTCCGGCTGGGTGGCGATGCTGGAGCACAACCTTAAGCATATCGACAACAGCCTGCCGCATCTGGCGGAGCTGGCGCTCGGCGGAACGGCGGTGGGCACTGGGTTAAACACCCATCCCGAGTACGCGGTGCGCGTGGCCGAAGAGCTGGCGAAGATTACCGGGCAGCCGTTTGTTACCGCTCCGAATAAATTCGAAGCGCTGGCGACCTGTGATGCCCTGGTGCATACCCATGGCGCGCTGAAAGGGCTGGCGGCCTCGCTGATGAAAATCGCCAACGACGTGCGCTGGCTGGCCTCCGGCCCGCGCTGCGGCATCGGCGAAATCAGCATTCCGGAAAACGAGCCGGGCAGCTCCATTATGCCGGGCAAAGTGAACCCGACCCAGTGCGAAGCCATGACCATGCTGTGCTGTCAGGTGATGGGTAATGACGTGGCGGTTAACATGGGCGGCGCGTCGGGTAACTTCGAGCTTAACGTCTATCGACCGATGGTGATCCACAACGTACTGCAATCGATTCGTCTGCTGGCCGATGGCATGGAGAGCTTTAACGAGCACTGCGCGGTGGGCATTGAGCCTAATCGCGAGCGAATCAGCCAGCTGCTGAATGAGTCTCTGATGCTGGTAACGGCGCTGAACACCCATATTGGTTATGACAAAGCGGCCGAAATCGCTAAAAAAGCGCACAAAGAGGGGCTTACCCTGAAAGCCTCTGCGCTGGCGCTGGGCTACCTGACGGACGCCGAGTTTGATGCCTGGGTCCGACCGGAAGCGATGGTGGGCAGCCTCAGATAATCACTGCGCCACATACAGGTGCAGCCGCGGAATAATCAGCTGTAGCGGCTGCGCCTGGGGTTTATATCGATGCTGAACGTTTTCAGCATCGTAGTTCAGCAGTTCCCCGATATCCGGCACCACCGCACCCTGATCGGCATCATAGAGCGCAATCAGCGGCGTCGGGCAGGCGTATTGCACCTGCTTTTGTTGACCGGCATACCAGACACGGGCGATAGGCTGCACCTTCACCGGACGCTTTATTTTAAGACGGGTATCAGCTGGCAGGGAGGCAATGCTGTGGTACTCCTGCTCCAGCCGTTCAATCCACTGTTCCCGCGACCACGGGGCGACCGTTCGCGGCGATTTCAGGCTTTTTTCCAGCTGCGCCAGGATCTCGTCCCGCGCGAAATTTTTAATGATGTGCTTGTTGGCCCAGCCGAAGCGCAGCGTGGCGGGATGGCGCAGTACCGTCAGCGTGCGGTAGGCATTCAGGGTGATCAGCCCCGGAAGCTGGCGATGCACCCATTCAAAACGGGCAGCCGGTGCCAGCCCGGACTCAACGGTTACAATCTTCTCAAAGGCGGCTTTCAGCGTATTGATATGCGTAATCTGCGCCTCAATTCCTTCACGCGTTGCGGCATCCGTTTGCAGGCAGATGACGCCGGGCAGGCGAACGGCGGCCTTACTGCTGCGATTTTCGGACTGCTGCTGGATGAAAAGGCGACGATAGTGCTGCAACGTCATTTCCAGCGCCGCCTTGCCAACATGCTGCGTCACCTCAATGGTGTTCAGCGGGTCGTGCTCTGCGCCTTTTGCCACCTCGGGCAGGGAAAAGACGCGGGCGGCCAGCAGGCGGCAGTCCTGAAGTTGCCCCGTGAGGGTCAGTAACGCCTGCTCTATTTCCCGAAATGTGGTGTTAAGCCTTTCGATGAGATCGTAAGTTGTCATGGCAGCCCTTAATTAGTTACAACATACTATTGATATAGCACAACACGCCGGGTCAGGCCAGCGTGCGGTTTAGGTCAGGCAGGTACGGGAAGGGGAATGTTGTGATAGATCGGCCAGCTAAAGACGAACCGGGCCCCACCCAGCTCGCTCGCTTCGCAGCGAACCGAACCGCCCATCGCCTGGGCAATAGAACGGACAATAGCCAGCCCCAGACCACAGCCGCCGGTAGCCCTGTCGCGGCTGGGATCGAGGCGCACAAACGGCTCAAAAACTTTTTCACGCTCCGCCGGCTCAATGCCGGGGCCATCGTCTTCCACACACAGAATCGCCTGGCTTCCCTGCAAATCTAAACCTATGCGCAGCGTCGTTTCGCTGTAGCGCATGGCGTTGTTCATCAGATTATCCAGCACGCGTTCCATCAGGCGCATGTCCAGTGCGCCGTACGCGCCGGGGGTAATGGCTGTCAGCAGTTTTCGCTGAGGGTTAACGCTCTGCACATCGTTAATATGCGTCTGTAGCCAGACGGGGAGATCCGGTGTACTGAGGTGCAACTCCGTCTGAGGCCGATCGAGGCGGGCATAGGTCAGCAGCTCTTCAATTAGCGCTTCAAGCTGGCCAATATCCCGATTGAGCGCCTGCGATTCCGCCCCGGTGAGGTTCTCGCTCATCTCCAGGCGATAACGCAGGCGTACCAGCGGAGTGCGCAGTTCATGCGCAATGCCATCGATCAGCTGCTTCTTGCTGGCAATCAGGGCGTTGATGTTATCGGCCATCTGGTTAAAGGCAATACCGAGCCGGTCAAAACTGGAACCACTGTCGAAATGTATGCGTTCAGTTAAATGACCCTCCCCAAAACGCTGTGCGGCGGATTCCAGTTTCAGCATGTCCTGCCAGTGCGGTCGCATCCAGATGAATACAGGGAAAGCGAGCGAGATGGCAATAAAGCCCAGCAGGGCGAGATCCAGCAGGCGCATCTGGTGCAGGTAATAGAGATAGGGCACCGGCCCGACGGCCAGGACATAATGGCTGCGCGGAATACGCTGAATGAAGGTATATTTCTCGTCCAGCGCGACGATGTCTCCATCGCGCAGACGCTGCATCGCAGGCGGCGCTAAGTCAAAATCCTTCATGGGTTCGATACGCAGATCAAACGACAGATTCAGATCCAGCTCTTTTAACGTGCGCGCCCAGTCATGAGGTGGTATTTCTCGCAACTCGCTACGCATCAGGTAGAGCGAGCTTTTCATCAGATCGTCGAGGGATTGTCTGCCCGCGCGCTCTGCGGTGAATTTGTAGACCAGCCCGACCAGCATGGTCATCACCAGAAAGCAGACAAACAGCAGAAGGTAAAACTGCACAAACAGCTTTTTCATTAATCTCACCGAAACAGGGGCTTCACTACACGTCTTTTACCAGCAGGGTCGCCATGGGCGCAAGTCAGGCATGATGAGTTGAAAAGGGTAATTGTCGAGAGGTATTTCAGCGCGGCATCGCTTTATTCCATCAATGCCCGGAAAATCCGTTTACGTTTCAGTTAAACGAGTTTATTTACGATTGCGTATTATTGATCCGTAATAACAATGACAAAGGCCACCTGCGGGTGGCTTTATTTAATGGCGTTAACCAGCGAGAGGGATCCGGCACAAACGGTGCGACAGAAATAATTAGCGTTGTAACCTGAGCATTATCGATCTTCGTTAATGTCTGGATTTAGCTGTGCTGACAATCAGTGGATTCGTGGTAAACCCATGCGGGCATTTCCGCGCGTTGCAATGCACCGCGTATGTGCATATCTCTTCTTGCTGGTTTCGGTTGTATGGGCATGCCATCTTGTTTTTAATTTCACTCCACAACATCTCGTTATAAGGTGATATGTTATATATCGATATAGGCTTGAACACACCATTAATGAAGACGCCATTTTTTGTCGGATATATTCTGTCACCGGGGTACAAATAGACATCGCTTTCATACCAAATAATGAGTTTCAAGAACTTGAGGCCCAAGATGCTTGAATAAACGATTCCCGTGTTAGGACAAATTACCGAGCTAATGACTCTCCATGACATTGCTATACCTCTTTCATTAAATAATTGAGAGAGTATAAGGTTTAGCATGAGAATTAGATATCTGCAAACACGTAAGCTATTGAAAAAGATCGATATTATTTATACGCTTTCCACTATCCCCTTTGTTTTCAAAAGGATAAGATAATGATTAAAGCAATTGTAAAGATTATTTTTAGCCCAATGTGCTTTTAAGTGACGGATTTTTGATCGATGATGGCGCCTGCACTGCTGAATATATATTGTACTACAGCACTGAAATACATTAGGAATACTTTTGTTTAGGCGAAAAATGCCCAGCGAAATAGCATACAAGGAAGGAATGAGAACAAGGGATATTTTATAACTGACGATGCATATAATCGATAACTTTCGACGGGTACTGATAATAATTCCGATGCATCGTGAGTTATTTTTCGAATATTCCTGTTTTGTTCCTTTTTTCAGGTTTCCCAGGCGTGCGGTGCAAACAGATAGCCCTTATTGCGTACGGTTTTAATGCGGTAAGGTTCCGTGGCGTTATCCAGCAGTTTTTTACGCAGACGCGAAATCGCCACATCAACGCTACGATCCATTCCGTCGTAACTTACGCCGCGCAGATTTTTCAGTAATGCATCCCGGTCCATAATTTGACCGGCATGGGTTGCCAGCTCCCACAGCAGGTCAAAATCTGCGGTTGAGAGCGCAATCAGCTCCCCGGAAAGCATAACCTGTCGGTTGACCGGGTCGATAGAAAGCGTGCCGAAGCGCATCGCTTTGTGCGGCGTTAAAGAGGGGGCAGACGCTTCACGCTCCGCGCCGCTGGCACGCTGACGCAGATGGAGGCGCAAACGGGCAAGCAGGACTGCTGGCGGCGTGGTTTTCAGGATGTAGTCATTCGCGCCCATCTCAAGCGACAGAATATGATTCATATCGCTGTCGAGAGAGGTCAGCAGCACGATCGGACCGTCCCACTTCGTGCGCAGATCCCGGCATAGCGTCATACCATCTTTTCCGGGCAGCATGATGTCCAGCAACACCAGGTCCGGATTTTCGCGGGTCACGACGTCTTCAGCGCGATCGCCACGAGGCTCGACAACCACTTCCATATCATGTTTACCCAGATAAGCGGCGATCAGTTGCCCCACCTCGGGTTCATCTTCAACATAAACAATCTTATTCATACAACGTCTGTCATCGCAAAAAACGTCAACATACACCGCGCAATCTTAACCTTCCATTAATCTTTCAAAATTAGCCGGACTTCCGTTATCCTGCACGGGAATGTTATTTGATTGTTAAGGGAAAAGAATGGGGCTGGTGATAAAAGCCACGCTGGGTGCGCTGGTCGTGCTGCTGATTGGGGTGCTGGCTAAAACGAAGAACTACTACATTGCCGGGCTGATCCCGCTGTTTCCCACCTTTGCGTTAATCGCGCACTATATTGTGGCCTCTGAGCGGGGTATTGAGGCGCTGCGCGCCACCATTGTGTTCGGGATGTGGTCGATCATCCCGTATTTTATCTATCTGCTGTCGCTGTGGTACTTCACCGGTTTTCTGCGTCTGCCCCTGGCGCTGGGCGGGGCGGTGGTCTGTTGGAGCCTCAGCGCCTGGGTGCTTATCTTCTTCTGGAGCCGCTTTCACTAGCGCAGCGGGCGGCCACCGTCCACGGCAAACGTTCGGCCCGTGACGTAACAGCTGGTCAGCAGATAATCGATCAGGTCGATCACCTCTTTCTCACCGGGCGCAATTTTCATTAACGACTTGTTGAGCGCCTGCTGACGATACTCGGCATCATCGCCTTCGTTAAATAAAATCATCGCCGGAGCAATCGCGTTGACCTTTACCTCGGGCGCCAGCTTGCGTGCGAAAGAGCGGGTCATATTATCCAGGGCGGCTTTGCTGGCCGCATAGGCGATGTGTTTGTCGCTTCCTCGCTCTACCACGTAATCGGTGAAATGGATAATGTCGCCTGCGGCATGACCGTGTCCGCGCAGCAGATCCTGTAGGGCATGGTTGAGCAGATAAGGCGCATTAACGTGGATCTGCATCATGCAGGCGAGCGTTTCGCTGAGCGAATGTCCTGCTTTTTCAGGAAGCCAGGTACTGGCATTGTGAATAACCGCCCGCAGCCCGTGGGTGGTCGATTTCACTTTGTCCGCGAAGGCGAGTATACCTTCATTTGTGGAGAAATCCGCCTGAATGCAGACTGCTCCGGCATTTCGTAGACCTTCAATGGAGGGATATTCCGTGCGGTAACTGACGATAACCGGATGGCGAAGGTTGAGAAAGTGATGGGCGAGGGCGAGGCCGATGCGACGGCCTGCGCCAGTGATCAATATTGGGCGTTGCTGCGTGTGTCCCATCGTAATCTCCTTTTCAGTTCAACAATGGGACAGGCGACGCTATCCCATTAACATCCACGTTGCCGGTACGGCAGCGACTAACAGCAAACCTATCAACGCCATTTCGCGGCGCTTAAGGGCATTATCAAGCTGATGCGTACGGCGAGCGTAGATAAACACCAGCAGGCCCGGTGCGTAGAGCACCACGGACAGCAGCAGATGCATCGGTCCGGAAGCATACAACAACCATAGACCGTAAATACAGGCGCCGACACCTACCGCATAGTGTGCCGGGCGGGTCGCAATTTTTAACAGATATGCGCCCACTAAGAAATAGGGTACCAGAATCATCTCGGAGGCGATGGTCAGCAGCGTGTTATAGTCCGATCCTGTGAGCCAGATCAGCACCAGACAGACCTGCACGCTGATGTTGGTGAGCCACAAAGAGGCCGATGGCGCACTGTTTTTGTTCTGACGGGCAAACAGGCGCGGGAACGCTTTATGCGTGGCGGCCAGGAACGGCACTTCCGCTGCCATAATGGTCCAGCTCAGATAGGCGCCGCAAACGGAGACAATCAGACCCGCCGCGATAATCACGTCTCCCCAGGGACCCAACATTTTCACCATCAGCCCGGCCATGGACGGGTTACGCATTTCCGCCAGTTCAGGGCGTGCCACCACGCCGAGCGACAACAGCGTCACCAGCAGATAAACGCCCAGCGCCGCCAGTACGGCCAGCAGCGTGGCGCGTCCCACGTCGCGCTTGTTACGCGCGCGGGCAGAGACTACGACGGCACCTTCAACGCCGATGAACACCCACAGGGTGATCAGCATGGTATTTTTCACCTGTTCCCAGACGGGAACGCCCAGCGCAATGCCGCTGAAATCGAGCGTAAAGACATCGAGACGGAAGGCGAGGAAGGCCAGCACGACGAACAGGCCAAGCGGCACAAGCTTGGCCAGCGTTGCCACGAGGTTAATGCTGGCCGCGGTCTGGACGCCGCGCAAAATCAGCCAGTGAACAATCCACAGCAGTACCGAGGCGCCGACGATGGACTGCCAGGTATTACCGTCGCCAAACAGGCGCAGTTCGGGCGTATCGGTAAAGAAGCTGAGCGCCGAGAAGACGATAACCAGATAGGAGACGTTGGCGATCACCGCGCACAGCCAGTAACCCCAGGCGGAGCAGAAGCCGATCAGCTCGCCGAAACCTTCCCGGGCGTAAGTGAATATTCCGCCGTCCAGATCCGGTCGGATACGGGTCAGCAGCAGCATGGCGAATGCCAGCAGCAAAATCCCAACACCGGTAATGCCCCAGCCAATCAGTAATGCGGCCGGGCTGGCGACGGCCGCCATGTTCTGCGGCAAACTGAATACGCCCGCGCCCAGCATTGAGCTCAATACAAGTGCAGTTAACGCACTCAGGCCAAGTTTCTTTTCCATTGGCTTCCTGTTATGAAAAGTCCAAATCCAGAATAATTATTTCGCTAAGGCGCATAAAAATGGTGGATCACGCTAAGGCGCGGGATTTTACGGAGTGTGAAGGATGCATGCAATGACGTGTGGCAGAAATCAGAAAAAAAGTAACAAAAAAGGCGGCACTGCGCCGCCTTTATGAAACCGTTTTGTTACTTGTACAGATCGGCGCTGATGGTCAGGTTGTTACCACGTTCCTGCCACTGACGGGTGATGTGGTAATACTTCGCGCCTTTCTTCGCAGCACGCTTCGCCACCTGATAGGAGATTTCCGTCATGTTGCCATAGTTGCCCGTAAACTTGATGCTGTCGAACGGCACCATCTGCGCGGCAGTGGCTTTGTTCAGCTCTTCAATTTTCGTGCCGTCTGGTAATGTAACGGTATAACGACCGCCTTTGGTGGATTGGGTTTCAAAGAAACGACCCACTTCAGCGCTTGGTGCCGCAGACGTTGCTACGCCCGGAATTTCCACTTTCTTCGCTTCTTCACCGCCTTTCGCTAACGCGGCACGTCCCGCATCTGAATCCGCTGGAATGGCATCCGGGCTTTGCACTACGCGTTTTTTCGCATCTTGCTTATAGATGAAAGCGGTGATGCGCTGGTTTCCGCCCTGGTTGGCATCAACCTGACGCACGATATAAAACGCGTAAGCGCCTTTTTCTCTCGCGGCTTTGGTGATGGCATCGTTAACTTCAGGCTGGCTGCGGTAGAAGCCCTGAACGGTCACGGTGTCATACGGTTCCAGCTGAACAGCCTGATCTTTAGGCAGTTCAACAATGCCGTTAATCACGCGGTTTTTCTGTTCATCTGCTTTTGGGGCATTCTCTTTGTACAGCGCAATCGTCACGCGCTGGTTGCCGCTGTTGCCTTGATCGGACTGGTCAACAACGTAAAACGAGGCAGCGCCGTTTTTATCGGCGGCTTTTGATGCGGCGGCGACGGCATCGCCAATAGAGTTATAGCGACCCACAATGACCGTATGGTCAAAAGGTTTTAACGCTGCCGCTTGCTCCGGCGTCAACTCTGTCGCGGCATTCGCAGACAGGGCGGTCGCGGAAAGAAGTGCGGACGCCAGGAGTGTGTTCTTAAGCTTCATAAAAATAATCCTTCGCCTTGCGCAAACCATGTACTGGTGTTGTTGTTAATTTGAGACGGTCCCGATTATGGCATTTAACACCCATCGCTGTCTGCGGCATTTTTCACAGCCTGTGCTCACCAAAGGACCTGATTCGATAACATTTTGTGATATGTGGAAAAAACAGGCGTTTCACAAGAAAAACTGATTAAGCATATGACTTTTACAAGTTAATTTAATGTTAATGAGTTGTTCTATTATGGCGCTATATCATGTTTTTACCGCTTCGCTTGCGCGATTTATCGGTCCTGAAGGCGAATTTAAGGTAAATATCTCTGTCAGTAACCCCGATCGCTTATTTTTCACAGATAAAGTAAGAAATAGTGTTTTCTGGCGGTAGATCACGGGCGCTATTTTCAGTAGGTTATAGAAAGTTTGTTACTGTTTTATTTTCCGGGGTTAATCATTCTCCGTCGTTATCTCGATGGTGAAAATTGATACAAACCGCGGGCAATTATCGACAAACCATCATCAAAAACCGATGGAAGGGAAAACTATGCGTATTGGGGTACCAAAAGAACGGTTAGCCAATGAAACCCGCGTAGCGGCAACACCAAAAACGGTGGAGCAACTGCTTAAACTGGGTTTTACCGTCGCGATTGAAAGCGGCGCGGGCACACTGGCGAGTTTCGATGACGAGGCCTTTACTCAGGCTGGCGCGGACGTCGTGGACGGTGCTGAGGTCTGGCAATCACCCATCATTCTGAAGGTAAACGCACCGGAAGAGGGTGAAATTGAACTGCTGAACGCGGGCACTACGCTGGTGAGCTTTGTCTGGCCAGCCCAAAACCCGGAGTTGATGGAGAAGCTGGCGGCACGCGGTGTCACCGTGATGGCGATGGACTCCGTGCCGCGTATTTCGCGCGCGCAGTCTCTGGATGCGCTGAGCTCCATGGCGAACATTGCCGGCTATCGCGCCATTGTCGAAGCTGCGCATGAGTTTGGTCGCTTCTTTACCGGTCAGATTACGGCGGCAGGTAAAGTTCCACCCGCGAAGGTGATGGTGATTGGTGCCGGTGTGGCAGGTCTTGCCGCTATCGGGGCCGCAAACAGCCTGGGCGCTATTGTTCGCGCGTTTGATACCCGGCCGGAAGTGAAGGAGCAGGTGCAGAGTATGGGCGCCGAATTCCTTGAGCTGGACTTCAAGGAAGAAGCGGGCAGCGGTGATGGTTACGCGAAGGTCATGTCTGAAGCCTTTATCAAGGCGGAAATGGCGCTCTTTGCGGCGCAGGCAAAAGAGGTAGACATCATTGTCACCACCGCGCTTATTCCGGGTAAACCGGCGCCGAAGCTGATCACCCGTGAGATGGTGGATTCCATGCAGCCGGGCAGCGTTATAGTCGATCTGGCGGCGCAAAACGGCGGTAACTGTGAGTATACCGTGCCAAATCAGGTCACGACGACCGCGAACGGCGTGAAGGTGATCGGTTATACCGACCTGCCAGGGCGTCTGCCAACCCAGTCCTCTCAGCTGTACGGCACGAACCTCGTTAACCTGCTGAAGCTGCTCTGCAAAGAGAAAGACGGCAACATTACCGTTGATTTTGATGATGTGGTGGTGCGTGGCGTTACCGTGGTGCGTGAAGGGGAAATCACCTGGCCTGCACCGCCGATTCAGGTTTCCGCTCAACCTCAGGCTGCGCCGAAAGCGGCACCAGAGCCCGCGGAGCCAGCAAAACCTGCGTCGCCGTGGCGCAAATACGCCATCATGGCGCTGGTCATAATCCTGTTTGGCTGGCTGGCGGACGTCGCGCCAAAAGAGTTCCTTGGCCACTTCACCGTCTTCGCGCTCTCCTGCGTGGTGGGTTACTACGTCGTGTGGAACGTTTCCCATGCGCTGCATACCCCGCTGATGTCGGTCACCAATGCCATCTCCGGGATTATCGTGGTCGGGGCATTGCTGCAAATTGGTCATGGCGGCTGGATCAGCTTCCTGAGCTTCATTGCGGTGCTGATCGCCAGTATCAATATTTTCGGTGGTTTCACCGTGACTCAGCGCATGCTGAAAATGTTTCGTAAAGGCTAAGGGGTAGCATATGTCTGGAGGATTAGTTACAGCCGCATACATTGTTGCTGCAATCCTGTTTATTTTCAGTCTGGCGGGGCTTTCCAAACACGAAACGTCTCAGCAGGGAAATAACTTCGGTATCGCCGGTATGGCGATTGCGCTGATTGCCACCATCTTTGGGCCGGACACCGGCAACGTGGCGTGGATCCTGGTGGCGATGATCATCGGCGGCGCGATTGGTATTCGTCTGGCGAAACGCGTTGAAATGACCGAGATGCCGGAGCTGGTTGCTATTCTGCACAGCTTCGTGGGTCTGGCGGCGGTGCTGGTGGGCTTCAACAGCTACCTGTACCACGAACCGGGCCTGGAGCCGATTCTGGTGAACATCCATCTGACCGAAGTGTTCCTCGGCATCTTCATCGGTGCGGTGACCTTCACCGGGTCGATTGTGGCGTTCGGCAAGCTGCGCGGGAAGATCTCTTCCAAACCGCTGATGCTGCCTAACCGCCACAAGCTGAATCTGGCGGCGCTGGTCGTTTCCTTTGTGCTGCTGGTGGTCTTCGTGCGTACCGAAAGCGTAGGCTTGCAGGTGCTGGCGTTACTGGTGATGACCATCATCGCGCTGGCGTTCGGCTGGCATCTGGTGGCGTCTATCGGCGGAGCAGATATGCCGGTAGTCGTTTCCATGCTGAACTCCTACTCCGGTTGGGCGGCGGCGGCGGCAGGCTTTATGCTGAGCAACGACCTGCTGATTGTCACCGGTGCGCTGGTCGGTTCTTCCGGTGCGATCCTGTCTTACATCATGTGTAAGGCGATGAACCGTTCGTTTATCAGCGTCATCGCGGGTGGCTTCGGTTCTGACGGTTCATCAACCGGTTCTGATGAGGAAGTGGGTGAACACCGTGAAATCAGCGCGGAAGACACCGCAGAGATGCTGAAAAACTCGCATTCCGTCATCATCACCCCAGGCTATGGCATGGCGGTGGCGCAGGCGCAGTATCCGGTGGCGGAAATCACCGAGAAACTCCGCGCGCGCGGTATCAAGGTTCGCTTTGGTATTCACCCGGTGGCGGGGCGTCTGCCAGGCCACATGAACGTGCTGCTGGCGGAAGCGAAGGTGCCTTACGACATCGTGCTGGAAATGGACGAGATCAACGATGATTTCGCCGACACCGACACCGTGCTGGTGATTGGCGCCAACGACACCGTTAACCCGGCGGCGCAGGACGATCCGCGTAGTCCGATTGCGGGTATGCCTGTTCTCGAAGTGTGGAAGGCGCAGAACGTTATTGTCTTCAAACGCTCTATGAACACCGGCTATGCTGGCGTGCAGAACCCGCTGTTCTTTAAAGATAACACCCACATGCTGTTTGGCGACGCCAAGGCCAGCGTGGATGCGATCCTGAAAGCGCTGTAATTTCGCTTCATCCTGACAAACCGCCCCCTGGGGCGGTTTTCTTATTTCTGCGGCCAGCTTTTCTCCTCTGTCTATACTTTACCCTTTGTGTAATACGAGGAGGTGTAATGCGATTTTTGTCCCGCTTCGACATCATCGAGCTGATGATGACGCCGTCTTTCTGGATCGGCGTCGCCACGGTGGTCTTTGTGACTCTGCTGGTGTACTGGCTGCTGACGCGCCTGATCGCCTTCGTTAAGAAAGGGATCACCACCTGGGGCGACAAGCACCCCAGCACCAACCGGATGCGCTTTATCCTGACGGATATGCTTAACCGCACCAGCCGCGTCCTGCTTTTTGTCGTGGCGCTGTTGTTCAGCCTGCGTTTCGTCGACTTACCGGATCATCTCTTTGGTACCGTGAGCCACGCCTGGTTCCTGGTCTTCGCTATCCAGGTGGCGCTGTGGATGGATCAGGGGGTGGTGTCGTGGCTTCGTCACGTCATGCTGGCGCCGGGAAGCCATAAAAACCCGGTGACGCTGGTGATCACGGGGCTTATCCTCCGTGCCATTGTCTGGTCAGTGATGCTGCTGTCTATTCTTGCTAACGCGGGCGTCAACATCACTGCTCTGGTTGCCAGCCTTGGGGTAGGGGGTATTGCTATCGCCCTCGCGGTGCAAACGATCCTGAGCGACGTGTTTGCATCGCTCTCCATCGGTTTTGATAAGCCGTTCGAAATCGGCGATTTTGTGGTGTTTAACGATGTCGCCGGGACGGTAGAGCACATTGGTCTGAAAACCACCCGTATCCGCAGCCTGAGCGGGGAGCAGATTGTCTGCGGGAACGCCATCCTGCTGCAACAGACGCTGCATAACTACAAGCGGATGCAAACGCGGCGGATTGTTTTTACCTTCGGAGTCGCCAGCGACACGGCGCCGGAAAAACTGCGTTCAGTGGGTGAGATGGTCAAACAGATCATTACCGACGTCGGGGAAACGAAGTTTGACCGCGCCCATTTCCTGGGCTTCGATCGCGATCGCCTGACCTTCGAGGTGGTTCATATTGTTAATACGGCGGATTACAACAAGTACATGGATATTCAGCAGGAGATCAATATTCGTATCCTGGAGGGGCTGAACCAGCAGGAGATCAAGCTGGCGCTACCGAGCATGGTTCTGCACGCGCCCTGGATGAATGCCGGCGACGAGGCATCTGCGCAACGGTTGAGCGAAGCGCAATAAAAAAGCCCGCCGTTACCGGCGGGCTTTCATTTTGGGGTCAATCGTCTTCCTCATCGTCCAGCTCAACCGGCGTCTGATATTGATCCGGTTTGATGACCAGAAGGTCGCAGCGCAGATGGTCGATCACCTGCTCGGCGGTATTTCCCAGGAACGCGGCAGAAATACCGGTCCGGCCGATGGTGCCCAGCACCACAATCCCGGCCTGCAAATGCTCCGCCAGATCCGGAATAACCTCTTCCGGTAACCCTTTTTCTACGTGGGTCATGTTCTCATCGATACTGAATTTCTGGCGCAGCGCTTTCATGGCCAGCAGATGCTGACCGCGAATCGCGTCGTTATACACGCTCGGGTCAAATTCAGGCAGCTCGATGGCGATATTGATTGGCGTAACCGGATAGGCGCCCACCAGATGGACTTCAGTATGGTTAACCTGGTCGGCAAGCTGAAGCGTCTCCTTCACCAGTTTCTCGTTCAGCGAATTGTGATAATCCTCTTCGCTGGCCAGATTGACCGCCACGACGGCTTTCCCGCCCTCAGGCCACGGCTGATCTTTCACCATCCATACCGGACAAGGGCATTTGCGCAGCAGGTGCCAGTCTGTTGGAGTGAAAATCACGGATTCCAGTTTGTCATGCTGGTGCGCCATTTTCAGCAGCAGGTCATGCCCACCGGCCACCACTTCCTGAATAATGGCTTCGAAGGGGCGGTTGTGCCAGACTACTTTAATATCAATCGGTACGCCCGCTTCCAGGTAATACTTCGCCTGCTCGCGGATCCACGCGGTACGCTGGCTGATCACTCCCTGACGCATAGCGGTGCGCTCGTCAGGCGACAGAAGGGTGGTCATCTCGTATGAGAAGTCATAAATCGGCAAAAAGGCTTTAATTTTGCCACCAATCCGTTGATGTAAATACACAGCACGTCGTAATGCCGGCTGATCGTCCTGATTAGGATCGATAGCCACCAGCATGTTTTGATACTTTGCCATACAGGTCTCCTTACTACTGTCACCACAGTCTGTAAGTAAAAGAGTAACCTATATATCTTGAATGAAACAGGGGGGAAGTTTTTGCCAGATCAATAATCATGAAAATTTATCGACCTGGCATAAGATATCCGGGAGAGTTATGCCACGTTACGTGAGTGACCCGCCAGAATGGCCAGAGCTTCACCGTTTTCGATGGTGATATACTTACCTTTAACCGCCAGCATTCCGCTCTTCTGGAAGCGACCCAGCAGACGGCTGATGGTTTCCACGGTCAGGCCCAGATAGTTACCAATATCACCGCGCGTCATGGTCAGACGGAATTCACGCGGGGAGAAGCCACGTTCCGCGAAACGGCGGGAGAGGTTATAGATAAAGGCGGCCAGACGCTCTTCGGCATTCTTCTTAGAAAGCAGCAGGATCATATCCTGATCGCCTTTGATCTCACCGCTCATCAGACGCATCATCTGCTGACGCAGGTTCGGCATCTTACCGGACAGATCGTCCAGCGTCTCAAACGGAATTTCGCAGACCATAGAGGTTTCCAGCGCCTGAGCAAAGCTCGGGTGATGGCCACTGCCGATGGCGTCAAAGCCGACTAAATCGCCTGCCAGATGGAAGCCGGTGATCTGCTCGTCGCCCTGTTCGGTAATGGTGTAGCTTTTGATGGTGCCAGAACGGATAGCATAGAGCGATTTCAGTTCGTCTCCCGCCTTAAACAGCGTCTGCCCTTTCTGAATAGGCTTTTTGCGCTCGATGATATTGTCAAGCTGATCGAGTTCGTGCTCATTCAGAGTAAACGGGATACAGAGCTGGCTGATGCTGCAATCCTGGCAATGGATAGCACAACCGCCAGACTGAATGCGTCGTATAATTCGCTTTTCCGGGATCATAGGTTTGCTCAAGCCTTAATTGATATTGGTCAATTTTAACATCTTTTTGGTAAGGACGTAAGTCTGGCAAACCCCCAATAAAGACAAGAGACGGCAGCGTGTTGCCATCTCCTTGAAATTCCACAGAATGATTAAGGATTATGAACCTAACAGGAAGAAAATTAAGCACAAAAAGCCTGGGAATTACAGCAGAAAATACCCTTCGTGACGCAGCAGCCACTCTTTGCGCTGTACGCCCCCGGCATAGCCGGTGAGGGTGCCGTTGCGCCCAATCACGCGATGGCAAGGCACCACAATGCTGACGGGGTTAGAGCCATTTGCCGCACCGACCGCGCGCGCCGCGCCGGCACGACCAAGCTGTTCTGCCAGCTGACCGTAGTGCATCACCTGCCCGCAGGGAATATTACGCAGCGCCTGCCACACCTCGCGCTGGAAAGGGGTGCCCGCCGTGGCGGTTGGCAGGGTATTAATAATGCTGAGATCGCCCTCGAAGTAGGCCGTCAGTTTATCGCTCAGCCCGCCAGGATTACGGGCAGTAACACGCTCGTATCCCTCGGCGCGATAATGGATGTTGAGCAGCTCAACCATCCGGTCGCTGTGCTCTTCCCATTCAACCGCGCGAAGATTGAACGCTTCATCCGCGATAACCCACAGCGGCCCTAGCGGCGTCGCAATCTTATCTTCGAGTAATCTCAGCATCAGTACTCCTTAGTTCAGCCTCGGGTAAACACCCGGTCCAATCGGCAGGCCGACAAGATACCACGCCACCAGCATCACCAGCCATACCCCTAAGAAGATAAGCGGATAGGGCAGAACCAGCGAATAGTAGGTACCCAGCTTAGCCTCCGGTCTGTAGCGTTGCAGGAAGCCTAAAAACAGCGGAACGAAGGGTGACACGGGCGCCAGCGGGATCACCGAGGAATCGGCGACACGGAACAGGATCTGGGCGAACGCCGGATGGAAGCCGAGCATCATAAACATGGGGACAAAGATGGGCGCCAGAATCGACCAGATAGCCGACCCGCTGGCAATAAACATGCACAGCAGGGACGACAGCAGCGCCAGGCCGACAAACGCCGGAACACCGCTCAACCCCGCCGCCTCCAGCGCGTCCGTCAGGCTCACGGCCATAAACTTGCCCATGTTGCTCCAGTTAAACATGGCGACAAACTGCGCCAGCGGGAACACCATCACGATAAAACCCGCCATCTCCTTCATCGGCTCGATCATCAGGTGCGGCAGATCTCCCTGACGGCGGATTTTGCCGGTGGCGATGCCGTACGCGAGCGAAACGACGAAGAAGAAGAGAATTATCAGCGGCACAATGCCCTGAATAAACGGCGAGGGCAGTACGGTGTGTTTGATCGGATCGCGCAGCACGCCATTTTCCGGTACCACCATCAGCGCCACCACCGCAATGAACGCCAGCGAGACGATCCCGGCTACGCGCAGGCCGAACTGCTGCTCTTTGCTCAGCGTCTCCAGCTTTTCATCGCTCCGGCCTTCCCATTTACCCAGGCGCGGCTCAATGATTTTATCGGTAATCAGACCCCCGACAATCGTCAGGACAATCACTGAACTGGCCATAAAGTACCAGTTGTCGATCACGCTGACGTGCATGGTCGCATCGATGGTGCTGGCTGCCTCTGTGCTGATGCCGGATAGCAGCACATCGGTGGTCACGATAAGCAGGTTAGCGGTAAACCCACAGCCGACGCCCGCAATCGCCGACAGCAGGCCCGCAACAGGATGACGACCAACGGCGAGGAAAATCAGAGCCCCCATCGGCGGCATGATCACCAGTGCCGCGTCGGACGAGATATGGCTGAAGAAGGCAATAAACAGCACCATATAGCTGGCATAACGCGCGCTGACGTGCGAGGCCATTTTGACCATCAGCGCGGGCAGGAGACCCACGCGCTCGGCCAGTCCCGCGCCTAACACCAGCGCCAGGATGGCGCCCAGCGGCGCAAAACCGCTGAAGTTTTTAATCACGTTCGGCAAAAACCAGTGCAACCCTTCAACGCTGAGCAGGTTTTTCACTGCCACCATGCTGCCGTCGGCCGGGCTGCGCACGCTCACCTCAAAGGCGGACAGCACGGCCGTCGCGACCATCAGGATGACAATTAAATAGATAAAAAGCAGGAAAGGGTGCGGCACTTTATTGCCGATCCTTTCAACCCAGCCATAGAGCTTACCGGATGGGGAATGCGAAGGTATGGAAGACATACTCATGGGCGTTCCTCGGGACTGTTGTTGTGTTGTTGTGTTGTGTTTTTTTATTTTAAAGGTGACGGTGTCACGCCCTGCGGGATCGGACACTCGTACGGTTTTTCTGTTATGTGTTGTTCGAACTCTTCCCGGCATTTTCGCAACAGGTCGGCATCCTGAAGCAGATGCAGCGCGGTCGCGCCCATCACTTTTCCGGCCAGCAACATGCCTTTATGGGCAATAGAGGTACGCCCCTGCGCCACTAATTGCCAGGTATGCAGCGGGGTGCCCACGGTAAAACAGGGGCTAAAGCACTGTGCGACAGGCATCTTCCAGCTGACATCCCCCACATCGGTGGAGCCTGCCAGCACGTTATCGGTGATGGCATAAGGGGCAACTTCATCCACCAGCAACGTCTCCTGATGGCGTCGGGCAAACGCTTTTCCCTCTTCGGCCCCCGTTGCGGCAATGTTTTTCAGGCTGTTTTGCAGATCGTTTGCCGTGAGCGTAGCGCGGATTTTACGGGCAAATTCGCGTTCCTCTTCCGTCCAGGCCGGCGTGCCGTAATGCTGCAATGCGCGGTACATCGCCGCTTCGAGCGTTCGGTTCGGCAGATAGCTGGAGCAGGCTTTATCAAAGCGGCACTCGACGGTGGTTTCGGTCATCATCGCCGCGCCCTGGGCGATTTTCTCGATGCGCGCGTAGATCTGCTGCGCATCGGCCATCTCCGGGGCGCGGATCAGGTACAGCACCTCGGCCTGGGCCTGCACCACGTTAGGCGAAATTCCGCCGGTATCGGTGATGGCGTAATGAACGCGCGCTTTTTCAATGATGTGTTCGTTGAGGAAGTTTGTGCCGGTGGTCATCAACGTCACGGCATCCAGCGCGCTGCGTCCCAGATGTGGGGAGTTAGCGGCATGGGCGGCGATCCCCTTAAACCGCCAGGCGGCCTGAATATTGGCCAGCGTGCTGACGTTAAACATCCCGGCAAAGGCTTCCGGGTGCCATGTCACGGCAGCGTCCACGTCGTCAAATAATCCTTCACGCACCATAAAGGTTTTACCGGAGCCGCCTTCCTCGCCGGGACAGCCGTAAAAACGCACCGTTCCGCTGCCGCCGTGCTGTTCCAGCCAGCTTTTCACCGCCACCGCCCCGGCAAAGGCAGCCGTGCCTAAGAGGTTATGCCCGCAGCCGTGGCCGTTCGCCCCCGGGGTG